>JAQBYC010000223.1 GCA_027623205.1 Pseudomonadota bacterium
GTCCCACATCGCCCGCGCCTTCTCTCCTACCCGAGGCGGCGCGGAGACGATCTCTATGGGTTCCTATCAACGCGGGTTGGTATTAGGCCATGGCGGAGAACCGGGCCGCAAAGGAGTCCAGGGGTAAACGCGCGCCGCATTTGCTTGCGGATATTATGGGAATTACGCGAGGCGAGCCTAAGATTTCGCGCCCTACAGGACGCTGCGGAGACCAACCCCGTGTGCTGAATGCCCGGTTGGCTGAACTCAAGGAAGCCGGCCTAGTGGAGCTTACGGATGATGGCTATCGGCTTACCAAGGCGGGACTGGACTTAATCGAGCTGCTATTGCCGTTGTATGCTTGGTCGGAAGCATGGGCCGCGGATATGCGTCGTCCAAAGCGAGAAGAAAAAAATTGCGGTCTGACACGCAGCACAGCCGTCGGCGTCTATGCGAATGCCTGCAGCCCGGTCATGGCGCGCCCCAGGATCAGGGCATGGATGTCGTGGGTGCCTTCATAAGTATTGACGGTTTCCAAATTCACCATATGGCGCATGACGTGATATTCGTCGGAAATGCCGTTCGCACCGTGCATATCGCGGGCGGTGCGGGCAATATCCAATGCTTTGCCGCAGCAGTTGCGCTTGATGATCGAAATCATTTCGGGCGACGCCCGGTGTTCGTCGATCAGGCGGCCGACGCGTAGGCAGGATTGTAAGCCGAGGGCAATCTCGGTCTGCATATCCGCAAGTTTTCTCTGCACCAGTTGAGTTCCCGCCAAGGGTTTGCGGAACTGTTTGCGGTCCATGGTATAGGTCCGGGCCGCCTGCCAGCAGAATTCGGCCGCGCCCATGACGCCCCAGGCGATGCCGTAGCGGGCCCGGTTCAGACATCCGAACGGACCGGACAGGCCCTTGGCTTCGGGCAAATAATTCTCGTCCGGCACGAAGACGTCCTCCAGCACGATGCCCCCGGTGATGGACGCCTTGAGGCTCAATTTGCCCTCGATCTTTGGGGTTGAGAAGCCTTTGAAGCCGCGTTCCACCACAAAGCCGCGAATATCGCCCTGGTCGTCCTTGGCCCAGACTACCGCCAGATCGGCGATGGGCGAATTGGTGATCCACATCTTGGCGCCGTTTAGGAGCCAGCCGCCATCGACTTTCTTGGCCTTGGTTATCATCGAACCAGGGTCCGAGCCGTGGTCTGGCTCGGTCAGACCAAAACAACCGACATGTTCGCCGCTGGCCAGCTTGGGCAGCAGGCGCTGCCGCTGCTCCTCGGTGCCATAAGCATTTATGGGATGCATCACCAGGCTGGATTGCACAGAGGCGGCGGAGCGGTAACCGCTATCCACTGTTTCGATTTCCCGTGCAATCAAGCCATAACAGACATAACTGACGCCGGCACAGCCATAGCCTTCGATGGTGGCGCCTAACATGCCCAGTTCGCCCATCTCGTTCATGATTTCGCGATGGAAATGTTCCTGTCGTGTCGCCTCGATGATCCGGGACATCAGCTTGTCCTGGCAATAGTTCCGGGCGCTGTCGCGGACCAGTTTTTCTTCCTCATTCAACTGGTTATCCAACAGGAAGGGATCGTTCCACGCAAACGACCCGGTTGCGAGATAATCTGATTGGCTTTTTGCCCGATCTGTACTCATTATGCCTAAACTCCCATGTGCTGCCGCTGGTGTAGTCCTTCATAAAGGCAGTGGCCTTGTTAGCCAAGTGTGGTGGTCATCACAAGCATTGGTGCGTCGGCTGCGATGTGACATTTGCCGTTCCAGTCAATCGCCCATGGGCGTTGAAAAAAACTTGTAAACCGCTTGCCAGATGGCAAACTGCCGTAGTTAATAAATCTTTAATGCGTTTGATTGATATTGATCAAGCCTCTCACAAATTTGAGACGGTATGTTTAAGGCGGAAAGGGGAATTCGCTGTGGATTATGATGAACTATTCGCCGACCGACTGGCGGAACTTCGTAATGAAGGTCGTTACCGTGTTTTCGCCGAGTTGGAGCGTCATGCGGGGCAATTTCCCAAGGCAACCAGACATCATGATGGTGGACAGCAGGAAGTTACCGTCTGGTGTTCGAATGATTATCTGGGCATGGGACAGAACCAGAAAGTTCTGACTGCTATGCACGACGCCTTGAATAAAGTGGGCGCTGGCTCTGGCGGCACGCGCAATATTTCCGGTACCAATCATTATCATGTGCTGTTGGAGCAAGAGCTGGCCGATCTGCATGGCAAGGAGGCTGCCTTGCTGTTCACTTCCGGCTATATCTCCAACGAGGCGACCTTGTCGACCTTGGTCAAGGCATTGCCGGGTTTGATAATTTTCTCCGATGCCTTGAACCATGCCTCAATGATCGATGGTATTCGCCATGGCGCCGGCCCAAAGCAGATTTGGCGGCATAACGATACGGGTCATCTGGCCGAATTATTGGCACGGGCCGATCCCGAAGTGCCAAAGATCGTTGCCTTTGAATCGGTTTATTCCATGGATGGCGATATCGCCCCTATTGCCGAGATCTGCGCAATCGCGAAAAAATATGGGGCCCTGACCTACCTTGATGAAGTCCATGCCGTAGGTATGTATGGCCCGCGCGGGGCTGGCGTTGCGGCGCGTGATGGTGTCATGGATCAATTGGATATCATCGAAGGTACCTTGGCCAAAGCGTTCGGCGTCATGGGCGGCTATATCGCTGCATCCGCCGATTTGGTCGATGTAATCCGCAGTTATGCGTCCTCTTTCATTTTCACGACTTCTATCGCACCGGTAATTGCCGCCGGCGCCCTGGCAAGCGTGCGGCACCTGAAGGTATCCGATGGGGAACGTCGTGCGCATCAGGAACGGGCGGCGACCCTGAAGAAGCTGTTTTGCGCGGCGGACTTACCCTTGATGCCTTCGGTCAGTCATATCGTGCCCTTGTTGGTGGGTGATGCGGCTCTGTGCAAACAGGTGTCTGACGAATTGTTGGATGAATTTGGGATTTATGTACAGCCCATCAACTATCCCACTGTACCCCGTGGCTTGGAACGGTGTCAATGACACATACAGATGTCCGGTTTTTGTAGCACATTAAATGTCCGCTTTTATTTGCTAGGCC
>JAQBYC010000224.1 GCA_027623205.1 Pseudomonadota bacterium
TTACTTCACCGTCCGCCGCCAGCGCCGGCGATGATACAACAGCCGCGCCGAGTACCGCCGAACAGACAACCCATCGGGTCAACACACTTTTGAACTTCACGCTTGTTTCCTCCTACTTCCAACCAGGGACTTGCGGGCAATGGGATGACGGATTATCGCAATGCAATTGAGAATGATTATCAGATATAAATAATGGCGATCCATTAAACAATGGTAAATCCTTGATGAGGATCACCGGAGACCCCAATACCCCTACAGAATTCGGGATATATTCCATCCGGACCCGCAGCAGCGATCCGCTTTCCCCAGGCGCGACGCCGGCAGCCGGCAAACCGGCTGGCAAAACGATTGCGCCTACTTCAACCGCCGTAAACCCTTGCAAATCAGGAAGAATTTGAATTATGCCAGATTGTGTTTGGCCATCATATTCACCAGTCCTACCGTCATTCTGTTGATCGCGCAAGGTCATGAACGCCATGTTGACGAAGGACCGGTATCCACTTGCCGGTGTGCCACTATGCCGCAGGAACATGACCTCCCTGCGATGACGCACGAAACGCAAAGTCCGATTTATTTTGCGGCATCAGCTTACGCACGCTATTTCAACAGGTTAATATATGCCTGCCGCCTAGTTTCCGAGGCGCCGTAGATGGTTCAGGTTGGTCGGGACACGATGATTTTTGGGCATATGGAAATATTGCATAGGCACAATTCGCGGGCGTTGGCATGAAATTGTCGGGCCCTATCGTCGCGGCGATGATCTTTGCGCTGCCCTTAATCACCGGTCTGCCGTCCAGCGGCGCCGCCGATCAATACCAAGATGGGGCAGGCGCCTATGCCGCCCGCGACTATGCCCGGGCGTTGCGATTTTGGCGGCCACTTGGCGATCAGGGTCATCGGGGCGCCCAGTACAATTTGGGCGTTCTTTATGCAAATGGCCAGGGTGTGGTGCGGGATCAGGCCAGGGCGGTGAATTGGTATCGAAAATCAGCCAAGCAGGGCTATGTTAATGCTCAGTACAATCTCGGTCTCAGCTACTATCATGGCGAAGGCGTGCCGCAGAGTTATGCCAAAGCGTTGAAATGGTTTCGAGCGGCGGCGGCGGCGGGGCAGGGTTATGCCGGCGCCGAATACAACATCGGCGTGATGTACAGCCAAGGCCAGGGCGTTGAAACGAACCAGATCGAGGCCGTGAAGTGGTTGCGAATGGCGGCGGCGCAGGGCTATGCCAGCGCCCAGTTCAATCTCGGCATCAAATACAAATACGGCCATGGCGTCCCACGGGACCCTGCCGAGGCGGTCAATTGGTTCCGCAAGGCGGCCAGGCTGGGCAATGCCTATGCCCAATACAATCTCGGCTTCATGTATTTCATGGGCCAAGGCGTGGCGCAGGACTATACCGAGGCCATGGCATGGTATCAACCCGCATTCCCCAAGTAACCCGCTGATTTTGCTGTCTTGACCATGGTATTTCCTATATAAATCATGGTGTTGAAGGCTTCGAAGGGGGTATTTCATGGATCACCCAGAGGGTGCGGGTTCGCAGCGGGCAGATCGGGTAGATTTCGACCCTCGCGTGCGTCTGGAATTTCGCGGCACGCAGCTCAGTTCGGACGGCGGTCTCCTGGTGATGCGCGAGCTTGATGACGCGCTTGGATTGTCTGGCCTTGCATCTTCGGCGCTGTGCGACAGCCGCCGGGGCAAGAACACCCTCCATCGGTTCGACGGGCTGTTCCGGCAGTCGGTCTATGGGCGGCTGGCGGGCTACGAAGATGTCAATGACGCGGACCGTCTCGCGCTCGACCCCGTCATGCGCCAGGTTGTGGGCGGCCGTGCTGTCGATGCACAGGCGGCCTCTGCCTCGCAAATGGGGCGGTTCGAGACCGAGACGCTGGCCATGCCTGAGAACCGGGAAGCGCTGGCCGACCTGAACGGGCAATGGATCGACCGGTTCCATGATCGCAATGGCCTGAAGTACATCGTGCTCGACATGGACAGTTCGGTCAGCCCCACCCATGGCGAGCAGGAGGGCACCGCCTGGAACGGGCATTTCGATTGCAGCTGCTACCACCCGAACTTCTTGTTCAACCAGTTCGGCATGCTGGAACGCTGCGCCCTGCGGCATGGCAACGTCCACAGCGCTGACGGCTGGCCGGAAGTCCTCGACCCCGTCATCGCCCGGTATGCCAAGCGTGACATCATGAGGTTCTTCCGGGCGGATGCCGCCTATGCAATCCCCGCGATTTATGCGCGGCTGGAAGAGGCGGGCTATTTCTACGCCATCCGTCTGCCCACCAATGCCGTGCTGCGCGAGAAAATCGCGCATCGGATGACCCGACCCGTGGGGCGTCCGTCGCCAACGAAGGTCAAGCGCCTATACGAGGATTTCGAGTATCAGGCGCAGAGTTGGGACAAGCCTCGCCGTGTCATCGCCAAGATCGAATGGCATCCGGGCGAGCTGTTCCCAAAGATTGGCTTCATCGTCACCAACCTGCCCATGGAACCGGATCGGGTGGTGCGGTTCTACAATCAGCGCGGCACGGCCGAGCAGCACATCAAGGAGGGCAAATACGCCTTCCACTGGACGCGGCTGTCGTGCAAGCGGTTCCGCGACAACGAAGTGCGGCTGCAACTACACGCGCTGGCCTACAACCTGGCGACCTTCCTGCGCTGCATCGACCTGCCCGAGGCGATGGCCGACTGGTCGCTGACCAGCCTCCAGCTCAAGCTGATCAAGATAGGGGCCCGCGTCGTGCGTCACGCCCGCGCCATCACCTTCCAGCTGGCCGAGGTCGCGGTCACCGGCCCGATGGTCAGGGCCATTCTCGCCGCCATACGCCGATTGCGAGCGCCGCCGCTATGCGCGTGACCGCGATCCAGGCCCAAACTGAACGAAAGCGGCAGGACAGGTCTGTCCGCCATGCTGAAAAACGTCGCTGCCGGGCAAGGATGGCGCGGCTTTGCGGCCCAATCCACCCACATTCGAGCGTTCCGGTGACCGCAGACCAGGCTTGGAGTGCAA
>JAQBYC010000094.1 GCA_027623205.1 Pseudomonadota bacterium
GGAACGCTTCCAAAGACCGGACATATCGTCTGCTACAAAATCCGGACATATCATTCGCTACTGACACAACCTCGAAAATGGTCTAGTGCGCACGATCGAGAGACGATAGACCATACTCACACAAAATATTGTCTGTTGCCATTGATGGTTTTGAACATCTCCCTATGATACGCGGATGCAGCGGCGGCAAAACCGCCCACTATCTCCGTTTGGCAGGAAATCAGTGAGCTCTGGCGTCGCCCCTATTTCCACTCAGCATTTGTTCACCAGCGATCTAATCGGTATAACGAATTTCTAACCTTTTAGGCATAATATTGGGTTCTGGCGTCGCCACGGTGCGGCCTTGTGGGCCAGCAGAGTTGGACGAAATTTGGAGACCTCAGTTGACGACGATTAAATCTGTATTCACGCGGCTTGTTAAGAAACTCCTGAGAGCGTACCGGCCCGAAAAGAAGTATATGCGCGGCTGAACTGATGGCGCTGACCATCAAACGAAATCGGCATTCTTGAATGATCATGGCCCTGGATAGCAGTTTTCGCTGAACCACAATTACCGGTTAGAATTATCGCCGCCGCATTATCGTTGGCATCGCAGTCGGTCCGTCCAGCTGAAATTCCTTGGGGCCGTAAACAGATGCCGCCGGATCAAGGGGCACTTCGTTAGAAGCCTCAGCGCCGTCCGGTAAGCTAACAAGTTTGTGTCCGGCCCTTGCCCTTTAACCTCCGACTCGCCTCTCAACTCGAACCCGTAGGCCTGAGCAAGCGTGTCATGCGCTTTTGGTATGTCTTGAATTCGGCCCGGTTCGCCCTCGATCCGATATGCAGCCAGCCATCGCGCCGATCCTCGCGGAAGGCTATCCGTGGCGGTCATATTTTGAATTGATACTTTCCTTCGGCGCCCTTGTGATGCCAACTGGCTTGCGAGGAGGCTAGCGCCGTAGGTGATGATCGGGAACACCGGAGATAGGTTCAACTATTGAGACCGCAAAACGTCGCCTCGTGTGGTGGATTTGAAGTTCGCTGCATTGAAATTGATCAAGGCAGCTTGCGGTGGGGCAACCTTCAAAGCTTTAAACCTCACTAGATTCATAATGTTAGTGTGGCATTAAAATCCTGCGTCCGCATGCGAAGGTGGGTAAGTCAACCTCGAACATGGACTAGTGGCTATTCGCCGCCAACGTCTGGCGCAGAAAATTCAGCACGTTGATGACCGCGTAATTGCGGAAACGGTTGCGGTCCCCGGGTAGTGCCACTGATTGCGCATACCGCGCCTCGCCGATGGCGAGGTTCATGAAGACCGTGCGGGAGGGTTGTTCCTCGTGGGTCCGGGCGGCAACCACCGCAAGGCCGACATCGGTCCCGAAATCGCGGCGCACCTGGGCGGCTGCCGCTGCGGCGCTGTCGGCGGCGGGTCGGTCCGCGGTCGCAAAATCGGCGCTCACGGCGGCGCCACGGAAGATCGCCATGCGGTGGTCGATTTCCGAAAGGCGTGCGGCAAGCACGCCGCCGGTCAATCCTTCGGCGATGGCCATGGTCAGGCCGCGCGCGCCAAGCATGTTGAGCACCACGACTTCCATCGATTCTTCATCAACGCCGAAAATGACATCGCTCAACAGGCCGCGGATCACACTTTCCTCGGCCGCTATGATGGCGTCCACCGCTGCCGCGTCCGCCGCCTTGGCGGTTATGCGGACCTTGATGCCTTCCATACCGCTGGCCTGGAAGGCGAGCGTCGGATTACCCTGCGCATCGAGCTGATCAATACGATCGGCGAGGCGCTGGGCGAGACCGGATTCGCTATCGCCCCAGGTGCGCAGGACGCGGCTGCGGATTACGGCCGTCTCGCCCGAACGATGCTGCAGATCGGCCAGGATGGTGCCCTGCATCATGGTGCGCATTTCGTGCGGCACACCTGGCACCGCATAGATCACCTTGTCGCCGATCGGGCAGATCAGGCCCGGCGCGGTGCCCGGCATCTGCGCGATCGGCGTGGCGCCTGCGGGTATGTCCGCCTGCCGGCGGTTGTTGTCGACCATCACCCGGCCGCGTGACTCGAACATCAGGCGGATTTTCTCGACAATCGCCTCGTCGCGGTGCAGTTCCACGCCCATGATCGCGGCAATCACCTCGCGCGTGATGTCGTCCTGGGTTGGGCCCAATCCACCACAGCAGATGACCGCATCGCTGCGGTCCAGTGCGTGACGAATGGTCTGCGCCATGCGGTCGAAATTGTCACCGACCTTGACCTGGAAATGCGAATCGATGCCGATCAGCGCCAATTGTTCGCCGATCCAGGACGAGTTGGTGTCGACGATCTGGCCAAGCAGCAGTTCGGTGCCGATGGCGACAACTTCGCAACGCATGTGCCGATTACCTTTCCTGTGGAAGCGCGGTTACCCCACGCCGGAACGACGGCTGCAAAACCGGGAACACGAGAGCAAAATGCCATCGTATGTTTTCCAGACAACGGGATCGTGTTCACGCAGCGGAAGTTTAGAACAAATTATTCGCCCGGCAACAACGTAGAGGGTCACGGGTGGCCGGCAAGCAAAGAAAATTCTGTATGTGCGCCTGTCAATGGTGCACCGTCCCGCTGTGGCCCTGAAAATTCTGCCGTTGCAGGACCATTGCCGGCCCTCGTCTGTGCCAATTTTGGAGGAACTTCATGCTTGAGTGCCAACGGCATTTGTTCGACGTGCCGCGCGAGATCGCCTATTTCAATTGTGCCGCGTTTTCACCCTACCTGTTGTCCGTCGCGGAAGCTGGGCAGACGGCGGTGGCGCGGCGGGTCCACGCCTGGAATATCGATGCGGCGGAACTGGCGGACGGCGCCGACCAGGCGCGGGCATTGTTCGGTCGCCTGATCAACGCTGATCGGGACGCGATCGCCGTCACGCCGGCGACCAGTTACGGCATCGCCGTGGCCGCGGCCAATCTGGATCTGGCGGCGGGGCAGAACGTCGTCGTGCTGCAGGACCAGTTCCCATCCAATTATTATGTCTGGGTCGAGAAAGCGGCGCAGGCCGGTGCGGCCGTGCGCGTGGTGCCGCGTCCGGGAAATGGCGAATGGACGCCCGGGGTGCTGGACGCCATCGGTTCGGAAACGGCGATCGCCGCACTGCCGGGCTGCCACTGGATGGATGGCAGTCTGCTGGATCTGGAGACAGTCGGCGCCCGTTGCCGCGAGGTGGATGCCGCGTTTGTAATTGATGCGACCCAGTCGGTGGGCGCCCAACGCCTGGATGTCGAAAAAATTCAACCGGACTTCCTGGCCTGCTCCGCCTACAAGTGGTTGTTGTCGCCTTATTCACTGGCATTCCTTTACGCCGCGCCGCACCGCCGCGGGGGCCGTCCCCTGGAACTGCACAACGGCAACCACGATCCTGGCCGGCAACAGGGTACCTATAGCGCGGCCCTGCGCCAGAACGCCGCCCGCTACGATATGGGTGAACGTACCAACCTGACCCTGTTGCCCATGGCTTGTGCGGCGATGGAGCAGTTGCTCGCCTGGGGCATCGGCGAGATCGAAGACAGCCTCGGGGTACTGACCGACAAGATCGCCGACGAGGCGGCCAGACGTGGCTACGCCCATCCGCCGGGCGCGCACCGTGCCCGTCACTTCATCGGCGTCACCCCGCCCGGTGGCGTGCCTGCTGGTCTGGTCGCATTGCTGGCGGCCGACAATGTCTACGTGGCGCCGCGCGGTCCATCGATCCGCATTAGCCCGCATCTGCACAACGATGCGGCGGATATTGAACGTCTGTTTGCCGCGCTGGACCGGCATCTGCCGCTTTAGATCAAATTCCATATTCATGCGGGAGCCTGGGGCGCGCGCCGGCCGCGGCTGTTTTTGGGACGGCACTCTGAACCCTTGCGGCAGGTCAGCCTCCCAGGATCCGGGGCAACCAAAGCGTTAAAGCCGGAAAGGCAATCAGGATTGCCACCCGAAACAGTTCAGCAAAGAAGAAAGGCGCCACGCCGATGAAGGTCTGCTTCATCGGCACATCGCGCGCCAGGGCCGAGATCACGAATACGTTCATGCCGACCGGCGGCGTGATCAACCCCAGTTCGACGACGATCAGCGCCAGAATACCGAACCAAACCTTTAGATCTTCGTTGTTCATGCCGAAGGCGGCATCGGCGGCGGTGACATAGTCGCCGCCGTTTATGCCGATCAGCACCGGCCAGAAGAACGGGATCGCCAGCAGGATCATCGACAGGCTGTCCATCAGGCAGCCGAGCAGGATCAGACTGATCAGCAGGATCACCAGGATGGTCATCGCCGGCAGTCCGGAATGGACCATCCATTCGGCCATGGCCTGCGGCACCCCGCCCCGGGACATGAAGATCTTCAGCATTTCGGCGCCCAGCAGGATCAGGTAGATCATGCCCGAGGTGCGGGCGGTTTCCAGCAATGCCTGCTTCAACTCGCCCAGCCGGACCAGTCCCCGGCCGATGCCGTAGGCTGTCACCAGCACGACGCCCACGGCCGCCGCCGGCGTGGGGTTGAAGAAACCGAAGTAGATGCCGCCGATGACCAGGCCGAAGATCCCGATCACCGGCAGTACCCGCACGCTGGAGTCCAGCAGTTCGCGCCGGTCCGCCTTGTTGCCCTTGGGCCCGGCATCGGGCCTGACCCTGACGTAGATGGCGATGGTCAGCAGAAACAGAAATACCGCCATCAGGCCCGGGATCAATGCCGCCATGAACATGGTGATGATGTTGGCCTCGACGATGATGGCGTAGATCACCAGCACCACCGAAGGTGGGATCAGGATGCCCAGCACGCCGCCGGCAGCCAGTGTGCCGGTCGCCAGCGCGCCGCCGTAGTTGTAGCGCCTGAGTTCCGGCAGGGCGACCTGTCCCATCGTCGATGCGGTGGCGAGCGAGGAGCCGCAGACCGCACCGAAGCCGGCGCAGGCGGCGATCGCCGACATCGCCACGCCGCCACGCATCCAGCCGAGCCAGGCGTTGGCGGCGCGGAAAAGATCGCGCGAGAGCCCGGCGCGGGTGGCAATTGACCCCATCAGCACGAACATCGGCAGTACCGACAGGTCGTAGATGGAGAACTGGGAATATGCCAGATCCTTCAACTGATTCATGAAAATAGCCGGCCCGTTGATGATCGTTACACCGGCACCGCCGACCAGGATCATCGCATAGGCGATTGGCATGCGGATGGCGATCAACAGGACCAAGGCTGCCAGGCCGAGCAGGCCGATCAGCAGATGGGTTTCCATGGCCTGATCCCGTCAGACCGTCTTCCGCACGTCGCGGACGGCTTCCGTGAGAGTGATCGCCGCAGCCATCACCAACAGCGCCAGCGAGATCAGTATCGGCGGAAAGGCGAGCCAGCGGGGGATGTTGAGAATGGTCGTGACCTCTTGGTATTCGATGTAGCTGAACATCCCGTCCGACATCCGCCAGATCAGAAGTACCGAGAAAAACATCGCCGCCAGCGCCGCCAGTAGGGTGAAGACCGCGACCCAGACGGGCGACGCGCCGGAGGTAAAAATATCGGCGGTGACGTTGGCACCGGTCAGTTGGCAATACGGCAGAAAGCTGAAGGCGGCCACCGCCACGCCAATCTCGACCAGTTCAAAATCGCCAGGCACCGGGAAGTTCAGCAGCGTCAGGGAAACCACCGACCAGGTGTTCATCAAGGCGATGACGACCAGCAACACGCCGCCCAGCAGCGCCCATCCCGTAATAACGCGACGGGCGAGGCCGAACCGCCCCGCCCGCGCGCCCGCTGACCCTGGAACCGCGGACATCAGGTCATTTGGAATACGTGGCGATCAAACTGCGCGCCTTCGCGACCAGCGCGGCGCCGTCGATGTCCTTGCTCTTGACTTCACTGATCCAGCGATCAACGACCGGCTCCATGGCCTTTTGGAAGACGTCGGTTTCGCCCTGGGAAAGCGTCACATGCTCATTACCAGCCTTGATTGCCACCTGGATGCCGAAATCGTCATTGGCGGCCCAGATTTGACCAACCTTTTGCCACCAGTCCGCGCCGGACGCATCCTTGAAGGCCTTTTTGACGTCGGCGGGCAGGCCGTCCCAGCGCGCCTTGTTCATGGATACCTGAAAAGTCGTGGTGCCGAAACGGGTCTTGTTGATGCCTTCGATCTGATATTTGGTCTGATTCTGGATCTTCAGCGGCGGGATGATTTCCCAGGGGATGAAGGCGCCGTCGACGATCTTTTTGGCCAGCGCCTGGGGCAGTTGCGGCACCGGCATGCCCACCGGGGAGGCGCCCAGGGATTCGATGATCCAGGCTCCCGTGCGGGTCGGAATGCGCATCTTCATGCCCTTCAGGTCCGCCGGATTGCGCACCAGCTTGTCGACCATGTGGATGGCTTGTCCGGCATGCACATGCAGGAACATCACTTCCACACCCTCGTATTCGGCGGCGAGGTCGGATTGGAACATGTCATACATCGCCCGGCTGGTCGCGGCCGGATCATTGGTATGGATAAAGGGCAGTTCGAACACTTCGGTGCGTGGAAACAGGCCTGGCGTATACCCGTTCACCGTCCAGACGATGTCGACCACGCCGTCCAGGGCCTGCCGGATCAATTGCGGCGGCTTGCCGCCCAGCGACATCGCCGGGTAGATGTCGATCTTAACCCGGCCGCCCGAATTCTTCTCCACCTGCGTGGCCCAGGGGACCAGCATCTTGGTGTGCGCCGGCGCCTTGGCGCTTAGCAGGTGATGCAACTTGAAGGTAAATTCGGCTGCCGTACCGGCGGCGCTGCCGAATGTCATGGCCACGCCGGCGGCAATGCCGGCCGCGACGATACGTCTGGTGATTGGTTTCATGTAACTCAACTCCCAATTTGTTAGCCTCTCCGGCCAGGAAATCCCGCTTTTGCTTTGAATTCACCGGCAAACTCAATAGTGCCGATTCTCTACGGCAGCCTTGTGGACCGGTAATATGGCATGGATCAGCCTGATATCAGAGGCGAATTTCGGTTCGTCCCGCGCGATGCCGGGACCGGGGTTGCGCCCTACGCCAGGACACCGGACCAATATCGAGATTGTCTGAACCGCCGCGTACAGGGGCGCCGGAGCAATTTTCAATCAATCGGAGTCGCTGTCGCGACTTAGTAATTGGTTCGATTTCTCTATTCTTAAGTGTCCGGCCATGTTTCGAAGAAACATGCTCGAGGATCTGCTAAACTCTAGCATGGCCCTGGACGGCATCAGCGAGCGCCGGGCCCGCGGAACGGTCGACCGAACGGCATAGTCGGGCTGGCATTGGGATGCCGGGGCCCAGGGGGAATAGGCGGGACACAACAGATGTATTTGGACGCGCGACTCTGGCGCTTCATGGCGGGCTTTCGCCATCGCCTGATGGGAGCCGTGGCGCTTGGCCTGCTGGCGGCGGCCGTCGGGGTCTTGCGGCTGGTTCTGCTGGGCTGGCTATTGGGCCTGGTTTT
Organism: Pseudomonadota bacterium; assembly: GCA_027623205.1. Taxonomy (GTDB): domain Bacteria; phylum Pseudomonadota; class Alphaproteobacteria. The sequence goes on from JAQBYC010000094.1 coordinate 7,446, forward strand.
CGATGGTGCATCATTGCGCGAACTATGGGCGCCGGTGGCTCTGGTCGGCGGCGCCATGTTTTTGCGCAGCGTCCTGGAGTACAACCGCAACATGGTCGCCCACCGGACCGCGGCGCGGGTGCAAACGGCCCTGCGCCAGCACCTGTATGAAAAAATCGTCCAGCTAGGCCCAGCCTATTTCGGCCTGAAACGTACCGGCGACGTGCTGGTGTCACTGGTCGAAGGCGTTGAGCAGTTGGAAACCTATTTCGGCCAATACCTCCCCCAGCTGTTCGTGGCGGCCTTGACGCCGTTGCTGATTTTTGTCTTCGTCGTGTTCCTCGACCCGGCCATCGCGTCCTGTTTGTTGCTGTTCGCCCTTCTGACCCTTGTGGCGCCATCGGCCTTTCATTTCTGGGACCGGCAAAGCGCCCGCGCCCGGGCCCGGGCGTACGGCGCCTTTGCCGCGGAATTCCTTGATTCCCTGCAGGGCCTGGGCACTCTGAAAGCCTTTGGCCAAAGCCATGTGCGGGCGAAAAGCCTGGGCGACAAGGCCCATGAACTGTTCCGCACCACAATGTGGGTATTGGCGACCAATGCCCTGGGCCGGGGCATCACGGACACGGGGATCGCGTTGGGCGCGGCGGCGGCGTTGAGCCTGGGCGCCTGGCAGGTCAGTCAGGGGCAAACCGAATTATGGGTGCTGCTGGTGGTCTTGATGCTGGGGGTCGAGGTTTTCCGGCCGCTCCGGGATCTGCGCAATCTGCTGCATCAGGGCATGGTCGGACAGTCAGCGGCCGAGGGTATTTTGGCCATCCTGGCGGCGGAACCGGGCTTGCCGGACAACGGCAAAGGCACGCTCGATCTCGCGCAGGCCGCCTCGGTGCGGTTCAAGGGCGTGCGGTTCGCCTACCCCGGCGCCCGGCGCGCGGCCCATGATAATTTGGACTTCACCATTCAACCGGGCCAGCGGATTGGTATTGTCGGCCCGTCGGGCGCGGGCAAAACCACGATCCAACGGCTGTTGCTGCGTCTATACGATCCCGATGACGGGCAAATCCTGATAGCCGGCCAGGACATTCGCGGCCAGTCCCTGGTCAGCCTGCGCCGCCAGTTCGCGGTGGTGCAGCAGGATACCTATCTGTTCTTCGGCAGTGTCGAGGATAACATCCGCCTGGGTAAACCGGACGCGACCTGGGCAGAGGTGCGGGCGGCGGCGAATGCCGCCAATGCCAGCGAATTCATTGCCGGCCTGCCCCGGGGCTATGCCACCATCGTGGGCGAGCGGGGCCTGAAACTGTCGGGAGGTCAGCGCCAGCGCATCGCCATCGCCCGGGCCCTGTTGCGCGATGCGCCGATCCTGGTTCTGGACGAGGCCCTATCCTCGGTCGATGCGGAAAATGAAGCGGTGATCCAGCAGGCCCTGGACCGCCTGATGCAGGGCCGTACCACGTTGATCTTCGCCCACCGCCTGTCCAGCGTGATCGATGCCGACCGTATATTGGTTCTGGACGACGGCCGGGTGGCGGAACAGGGCAGCCATGCCGAACTGATGGCCCAGGGCGGCGCCTATTACCGCCTGATGGCGGCCCAGGCGCGGGACCAATCGGCGCCAGAGCAACACCTGGACAAACTGGGGGAAGAACCGGCCACGACCGGAGAGGGGCAATCAATTGCGGTTCCATTCTTCGAAACCGAAGACAGCGATGCTATTTTGCGGGCCCGGCATCTGGGCTGGGCCGGCGCCTTTCGCGTCCTGTTGGGATATGTGGCCCCGTGGAAGGGCCGTTTGATTCTGACCTTCATTTTTGGCGTCAGCCGTGTGGCCGCCTATACCGGGATCGGCGTTGTTGGCGCGCTGGCGGTGATCGCCGTCAAGGCGGATTTGCCGTATGGCTATCTACTGTGGATCCTGGCGGCGATGGCGCCCTTGGCGGGGATCTTGCATTGGCTGGAATCCTGGGTCGCCCACGACATGGCCTTCCGCCTGCTGGCGGAAATGCGCATCGCCCTGTTTGAGAAACTGGATCGCCTGGCGCCGGCCTATTTGCTGGGCCGGCGCACGGGCGATCTGGTTTCGGTCGCGACCCAGGACGTGGAAACCGTCGAATTCTTCTTTGCCCACACGGTGGCCCCGGCCTTTGTCGCGGTACTGGTACCGCTGCTGGTGCTGGCGACCCTGAGTTATTTCGGCGCGCCCATGGCCCTGGCCCTGGCGCCGTTCCTGTTGCTGGTGGGTTTGAGCCCCTTCCTGATGCGCGGCCGGGTCGATCATCTTGGCTCCGCCGCGCGGGAAGCGCTGGGCGATCTAAATGCCCATGCGGTGGACAGCATCCAGGGTCTGACCGAGGTCGTGGCTTTTCAGGCGGAAGAACGCCGTGGGGAGAGTTTCATGGCCCTGACGCGGCAGCAGATCCAGGTGCGGTTGCCGTTCTTTCGCGAGTTGACCCTGCAAACAGTGTTGCTGGAATTGGCCACGGGCCTGGGTGGACTGGCCGTGGTGGCCGTGGGCGCCCATCTGGTCGGCACCGGCGGCTTGCCGGCCGGGTATTTGCCCTTGCTGACCCTGTTGGCCATGGCGGCCTTTCTGCCCATATCCGAAATTGCCAATATTGGCCGGCAATTGGCCGATACCTTGGGCGCGACCCGGCGGCTTTATGCCGTGCACGCGGAACAGGTCCCCGTCCAGGACGGCCCCGGCGTTGTCCCGGCCGAACCCGCCGGTTTGTCTTTCCGGGAGGTGAATTTCCGCTACACAGGCAGCAAAACGCCGGCCCTCGAAAATGTCAGCTTTACCGTGCCCGTGGGCAGCACCATGGCGTTGGTCGGTCCATCCGGGGCCGGCAAAACAACCATCGCCCATCTGTTTATGCGGTTCTGGGATCCCGACAAAGGCGTGATCGAATTGGATGGCCATGACCTGACTGAGTATCACCTGGACGAAATGCGCCGGCGCATCGCCCTGGTGGCCCAGGATACCTATCTGTTCAACGACACCCTGGGCGCCAATATCCTGATCGCCCGGCCCGAGGCAAGCGAGGCCGAATTGGCCCTCGCGATCCGGCGGGCCGCGTTGGATGAATTCATCGCCGGCCTGCCCGAGGGCCTGGATACCCCGGTCGGTGAGAGGGGCATGCGTCTGTCGGGCGGCCAGCGCCAACGGGTCGCCATCGCCCGCGCCTTTCTGAAGGACGCCCCGGTGTTGATTTTGGACGAGGCGACCTCGCACCTGGATGCGGTCAACGAGGCACTGGTGCGCGGCGCTTTGGATGACCTGATGACGCAACGCACGACCATCGTCATTGCCCATCGCCTATCCACCGTGCGCGATGCGGATCACATTGTTGTCCTCGACAAGGGCAGGGTGATGGAGCAGGGCCGCCATGCGGAACTGATCGCGGCGGGAGGGCTGTACGCCCATCTGGTCGCCCACCAGACTTCCGCCGAGCGGACCGACGCCGCCGATTGACCGCGATCTGAAAGGCGGGGGCATTTGTGCGCGAGGGTCGTCTCGTTTACCTTCACGACGAGAGCAATTGTCAATTAACCGGCGTCGCTTTCGCGACTTAAGTAATTGGTTCAATTGCTCTCATCTTAAAGAGTCGGAGCATGTTTTAAGGAAACGTGCTCCAGCAGGATGGGTGGAAAGGAATGCCGTCATGACGCTGAGCATGGAACAGATCGAACAATTCAAGCGCGACGGCTATGTCTACCCCATCAAGGCACTGGACCGCGATGAGGCCGGGGTGTTGCGCGGACAATTGGAAGCCCGGGAAGCCGAGCAGGGCGGCCAGCTTGAACCCGGCCAACGCAGCAAATCCCACCTGCTGTTCAAATGGCTGGATGATTTGATCCGCGATCACCGCATTCTCGACCCGGTGGCGCAATTGATCGGACCGGACATCCTTTGTTGGAACACCATCTTTTGGATCAAGGATATCGGGTCCGAAAGCTTCGTTTCCTGGCATCAGGATACCCGGTACTGGGGCCTGTCCAGCGACCAAGTGGTCACGGCGTGGTTGGCGTTGTCGCCGGCCAGCATCGAAAGCGGCTGCATGCGCGTCATGCCGGGCACCCACAGGGGCGAGGTGCTGCACCACGAGGACCGCTATGACCAGGCGAACATGCTGACCCGTGGTCAGGAGATCACCGAGGGAGTTGACGACAAACAGGCGGTCTACATGCCGTTGCAGGTAGGCGAAATGTCCATCCACAATTACCGCCTTGCCCATGCCTCGGGCCCCAATCGCGCAGCCGACCGCCGCATCGGTATTTCCATGCATTTCATGCCGACCGATACCCAGCAGATTGTCGGTAGCTGGGACAGCGCCGCCCTGGTGTGCGGCACCGATGTCCATGGCAATTTCACGCCAACGCCCATACCTGCCGCCGATTTTGACAGCAAGGCGGTGGCCTTTCACGCCCGGGCGGCGGCGGCGGTCCGCGACGTTCTTTACGTGGATGCCGCCGTGAACACCCAGAAGCTGTAATTGCCTGTGTTTGGAGTTTGACCGTCATGGCCCAATGGAAACTGCCGGGGGACGCCCGCCTTGCCCTCTCTATTGTCGTAAATGTCGAGGAAGGCTCTGAAATGAGCATCGCGGAGGGTGACCGTGGCCCGGAAGTGGTGGATGAACTTGGCGTGGCGATCCACAAGCCGATCCGCAATTACGCCAACGAAAGCAACTACCAATACGGCCTGAAGGCCGGCGCGCCACGGATCATGAAGCTGCTGGACGAATTCGGCATGATCGCCACCTTCGCCGCCGCCGCCCAGGCGCTCGAAAAGGCGCCGGCATTGACCCGGGCGATTGTCGCGGGCGGACACGAGGTTTGCAGCCACGGCTGGCGCTGGGTCCATCAGTTCCAGATGGACGAGGACACGGAACGGGAATTCATCCGCAAGGCCGCCGCCTCGATCGAAGCCAGCACCGGCAGCCGTCCCCATGGCTGGCTGTCGCGCTATTTGTTGACCGATAACACCCGGCGCCTGCTGGTGGAGGAGGGCTTCACCTATCACATGGATGATTTTTCCGATGACCGGCCGTTTTGGGACAACAGCCATAAAAAGCCCATTGTGATCCTGCCCTATGCCCTGGATTCCAATGACATGAAGATGTGGACCGCGCCGTCGCTGACGCCTGGCGATTGGCTGCAATACGCCATCGATAGCTTCGATTGGCTGTACCGGGAGGGCGCGGATGATCCACGGATGATGTCCTTTGGCCTGCATTTGCGCATTGTTGGGCGGCCCGGCCGCATCGGTTATCTGGAAAAGTTCCTGCAACATGTCGCGGCCAGGCCTGATGTCTGGGTGGCGACCCGGCGGCAGATCGCCGAAAACTGGGCTGCGCAGAATCCGCCATAGATGACATGATGGCCGAAATTGCCCCCAGCAGCCTGACCGATGATCCCTGGGACGAGATGGCGCGGGCTGCCCAGGGTGCCGCCGATGCGGAAGACGCCGAAGCGGCTTTGCGTGAAATCGTTTATGCCGCCCTGCGGATCACCGGCGAGGGAACGGCCCATCAACGTCCCGGCGCCCTGAAGCCGGGCGAGCGGCATTTCCTGGTCTCCGGCGTCTTCATGGTCAGTCCGGATCAGACCTCCCATCTATTGCTTGCCGAGTGGGGCTTTCCACCGGAACAACATCGCCTTTACTACCCCCTGGACACAGGGCATCCAGGGTGGGTTTGGAAAAATGAACAGGCGCTTATTCTGGAGAACACGGACGAGCATGCGGATTTTAAACAAATCCTGCGGACCGCGCGCATGGGCTCGGCCATCTATGCGCCCATGATCTGGCAAGATGCGTTTATTGGCCATCTGATCTGCGCCGCCCAGGCCCGCAATACCTATACCCCGCCCGATCTAGTCCGCCTGCAGGCTTTGGCGGCAATGGCGGCGGCGGTCTATATGGCGAAGGACGGCCCGGAACAGCTGCTGCAAATCTGGCGCGAGGCAACCCACGCCGGCGGAGTTAGGGAGCCCGACCATGAACGGGATCCCGAAAGTTGACCTATCCGGCCCGACATGGTGGATTAACGGGGCACGAGATAATTGAGCGACACAAAGGAACGCCAAGATGCATGTTGGAATGACGACCTTTTTCCAAAACCTGAGCGGCACACACACGGACCGCGAGGTCTATCAGCATGAATTGTCCCTGGCCGATATGGCCGAACCACTGGGATTTGAAAGTATTTGGACGGCGGAGCATCATTTTGACAATTACACCATGTGCCCCAACCCGTTGCAGTTCCTCACCTATATGGCGGGCCGGACGGAACGGGCGCTGCTGGGCACCATGGTCATGGTGCTGCCCTGGCACGATCCGGTACGGGTGGCGGAGGAGATCGCCGTGCTGGACCATATGTCGAACGGGCGCGCCATTCTGGGCGTGGGCCGCGGCCTGGGCCGCATCGAGTTCGAAGGCTTCCGCGTCGCCATGGGCGAGTCCCGGGAACGTTTCGTGGAATATACCGAGGCGCTGATCCAGGGCCTGGAAACCGGTCATATTGAATACGCCGGCAAGTTTTACAAGCAGCCGAAAATCGCCGTCCGCCCTTTCCCATTCGCCTCCTTCAAGGGCCGCTTCTATGCGTCCGCGGTCTCGCCCGAATCGGCGCGGATCATGGCGCGCCTGGGCATCGGGATTATGATCATCGCGCAGAAACCCTGGGATAAAACCCTGCACGAACTCGAACAATACCGCGAAATTTACCGGGAAATGAACAATGGCGAAGAGGCCCCGCAGCCTTTGATGGTGGTCTTCAACGGCTGTCATGAAGACGAAAGCATCGCCAATGAGATGCACAAGAAATACATCCGCGCCTACAGCCGTTCGGCCCTGGACCATTACGAATTCCATAATGAGGGCCTGGCCGATATCAAGGGTTACGAGTACTACGGCGGCCTGTCGAAAAATATCAACAAGCACGGTATCGACAGTTTCGTCGATTTTCTGGCGGATTTGCAGGTCTGGGGCACGCCCGATCAGGTCTTCGATCGCATGCGCGCGTATCAGGAGATGACCAACTGCGCCGGCTTCATCAACGGCTTCAGTTTCGGCGGCATGCCCCATGAACTGTCCAAGACCTCCATGCGGACCTTCGCCGAAAAGGTGATGCCGCGCCTGAAGGCCCTGGATGTGGGCTTGCCCATCGGTGGCGGCCAGCCGTTGAGCATCGCCGCGGCGTGAAATTCCGGACGGCCCAGCGACTCGACGAATATCGAAAATGGTCTAGGCGCCGGTCTGGTCGATACGGTTGGCAAAGTCACCGATCAGTTGCGCCAGGTTCGCCGCCAGGGCGGCCGGGGTTTCGTGGCCCATTCCGACGATGGCATGAAATTCCGCGCCGGGAATATTGGCCGCTGTATCTTCGCCACCGGCGATGTTCAGCAACGGATCATCGACACCGTGGATAACCTGGCAGGGTATCGTGATGGTCCGCAATAGCTTGACCCGATTGCCCGATGCCACGACGGCGGCGCGCTGCCGGGTCCGCCCATCCGGGCAGTAGCAGCGGTCATAGGCCTGTTCGGCCAGACGACGGCGATCCGCATCCGAGGTGGTATAGCCAGGACCGGCCAGCACCTTCGATGCCTCGAACGCCGCGTTGATGTTCGCCTCACGGTCATTCGGGTCGGTGCCGGTCCGCATCAAGGCGGCCATTGCCTCGGGTGTGCCGGAGGGCAGATCGGGATTGCCGCTGTGGGACATGATGGAGGTCATGGAGCGCAGGCGGGCGCCATGCCGGGCCGCCAGAATTTGCGCCACCATGCCGCCCATGGATATTCCCGCCACATGCGCCTTTTCGATGCCGAGGCCATCCATCAGGGCGATGACGTCCGCCGCCATGTCCTCCAGATGATAAGGTACATCCAACGGCGTCCCCGCCGCCGCCCGGGCCATCAAGTCAGGGATATTGATGGCGCCGGCAGCCTCGAACTTACTGGACAGTCCCGCGTCCCGGTTGTCGAAAGTCACGACGAAAAAACCGGCGGTGACCAGGCGCTCCATCAAGGCCATCGGCCAATGGATCAGTTGTGAACCCAGGCCCCGCACCAAAACGATCGCGGGATTGCCGGCCCGGCCGTGGGTCTCATACTCAAGGGTGATGCCGTTCGCGCTGATCGCTGTCATGGTTCCACCTTTTCCCCCATGTCGGGGCCCGATGAGCATAGGGGCCGTGCAATGCGCTGGCAAACGGATGCCCGGTGAGAGCAATTTTCAATTGATCGAAGTCGCGAACGCGACTTGAGTAATTGGTTCAATTGCGCGTCCTTGAAGGGTCGGAGCGGATTTGGAACAAATGCGCTCCAGGGCAATTTTCAACTGATCGGAGCCGCGAACGCGATTTGAGCAATTGGCTCAATTGCTCCGGCTTAAAGGGTCGGAGCGGATTTGGAACAAATGCGCGCCAAGGGCCCCGATTGTCCTGGCCCGGCGATGCTGTTATAGGGCGGCTGCAACCTGCAAATAATCCATGGGATCAACAATGCTGCGTTGGCTATACGACCGCACCATGGCTCTGGCCGGGCATCGCCATGCCAATTGGGCCTTGGGCGCGGTGTCATTCATCGAAAGTTCGGTTTTCCCGATCCCGCCGGACGTCATTCTAATCCCCATGGTGCTGGCCCAGCGCCACCGCGCCCTGTTGATTGCCACGATCTGCACCGTCGGTTCCGTACTGGGCGGCTTGCTGGGTTATGCCATCGGTTTGTATCTGTTCGACGCCATCGGCGAGCCGATCCTGGCGTTTTATGGCTATGGCGAGAAATTCGCGTCGTTTCAAAGCCGCTACAACGAATGGGGCGTCTGGATCGTTTTGATCGCCGGTCTGACACCCTTTCCCTACAAGGTGATCACCATCGCCTCCGGCGTTGCCGGCTTGAGTCTGCCGGTTTTTCTGATTGCCTCGATCGTCGCCCGGGGCTTGCGGTTTGCCATCGTCGCCGCGCTGCTGTGGCGCTTTGGCGAACCGATCCGCAACTTTATAGAGCGTTATCTGGGCCTGTTGTTCGCCCTGTTCATGGTGCTGCTGGTCGGTGGCTTCGCCCTGATCAAATACGTCTGGTAGAGGTGAGGACTGGCCATGCAACAACTGTTCGCTACAAAAACCGCGTTGTTTCTTGTGCCGCTGGCTTCCCTGACCGCCCTGGCTCTCGCCTTTATCGGCCAGTATGGTTTCGCGTTGCAGCCCTGCATTTTGTGCATCTATCAGCGCTGGCCTTTCGCCATCGCCGCCACCCTTTGCCTGGTTGCGTTCAGCCCCTGGGTCCGGCCCGCGGCCCTTTGGTTATTACTGTTGTCAGCGCTTGTGCTGGCGGTCAACGCCGGCATCGCCGTCCATCATGTGGGGGTGGAGCAATATTGGTGGATCGGCAGCGAGGCCTGCGTGGGCCCTGGGGCTGGCACGCCCCAGACCCTGGCCGAACTGCGGGCCCAGATCATGGCCACGCCCATTACCCGCTGTGACGATGTCGCGTTTTCCCTATTTGGTGTTTCCATGGCGGGGTACAACGTCCTATTCTCTGCCGGTCTGGCCTGTTATGCCGGATTGGCCGCCAAGATCGGTTTCGGGAACAGGCATAGGCAATGACCATGCAGATCAAAGCAACGCCGGAAAAGCGAGCCACGCGCCCGGCCAGCTTGCCCGGTGATCGCCGGGGCAAGGCAAACGTGGGCCGCATGATACGGGTGAACCACGCCGGCGAGTTAGGGGCGACGGAGATTTACCGCGGCCAGATCGCGGTGCTGGGCGATCGGCCCTGTGCTCCGTTGTTGACGGAAATGGCGGCGCAAGAGGCCGGACATCTGGCTGCCTTCGACGAATTGCTGGTCGCCCGTGGCGTACGCCCAACGGCCCTGTCACCTGTGTGGCGTGCGGCCGGCTTTGCCCTGGGCGCGGGTAGCGCCTTGTTGAGCGAACGGGCCGCCATGGCCACGACGGTGGCGGTGGAGGAGGTGATCGAGGAACATTATCGAAAGCAGCTTGATGCCTTGGGCGAAGACGAAGCGGATTTGGACGCCCTGATCGCCGAGTTTCGCGATGACGAGATCAAACATTGCGACGTGGCCCGGCAATACATTGCCGCAACTGGCGTTAAAGACGCCCCCGCTTACGAATTATTAAGCCGAAGCGTGAAAACTGGCGCCCGCTTGGCGATCTGGCTGGCCGAGCGGATTTGATAGGAAGGATGACCCCAGGATCATGATCCGGCAACTGCAGTACACCAAAATTTGCGGCACGGTTCCGCGCCCGGTCTATTTGGCGCTGTTGCTGCTCTTGCTAACCGCCGCCGTCGGATTGCAAGGCACGGGCGCCGGCTGGGCCAAGGGTACCCAGGACCTGATCGCCGAACAGGCAGCGCTGCAGGATGTTACCCTCAGCGAACAGGAAAGCGCCGTGCTGCGGCGCGCCTTGCCGATTGTTGCGCGCCGCTATCTGCGCGAACTTGATCCCAATCCTCTGTTGCAAGAGACCATGCAGGGCCTCAAGGAGTATGACGCGGCCCTGGCCGCCGCCACGGAAAAGGCCGCCGAAGCGAACCCGGCGAAAAATGGGGCGAAAAATGGGTCAAACGGCGGGCCGGAAAGCGGGGGGGCTAAAGACGCGCCGGCCGCCGGACCGCACGGCAAATTTCGCCGCGTCGCGCTGGCGTTGAACAAGGGCCTGAATACCCTGGATGCCCATAGCGCCTATCTCGACCCCGATACTTACGGCGAACTGAAAATTCGTATTAGCGGCAAGTTCGCCGGCCTTGGCCTTGAAGTGACCCTGGACGATGGCCTGGTCAAGGTGATCGCCCCCATTGACGATACCCCCGCCCAACGCGCCGGCATCCAGTCCGGCGACAGGATCAGCCATGTGGACGGAATGCCCATCAAGGGGATGACCTTGCGCGAGGCCGTAAGCCGTATGCGCGGCCTGGTCGGCACCACCATTCGACTGACAATGTTACGGCCGGAGGTGACGGACCCGTTCGAAGTGATCATCGTCCGCGACATAATTAGGGTTCCTGCCGTGCGCCACAGGGCAGAGGCGGATTATGGCTATATCCGCATCTCCGCCTTCAGCCAGCAGACGGAACCAAGCCTGCTCGATGCGTTGGCCAAGATCGACGAAAGCTTGGGCCAGCAAAGCCTGGGCCTGGTGATTGACCTGCGCAACAATCCTGGCGGCCTGCTGCGTCAGGCGATCAGGGTGTCGGATGTTTTTCTGGACGCCGGCACCATTGTGTCGGTGCGCGGCCGGATGGATGAGGACAATGCGCTTTTCGAGGCTCACGATGGCGGTCAGGCGTCGGGAAAGACCATTGTCGTGCTGGTTAATGAGGGCACGGCGTCGGCGGCAGAGATTGTCGCCGGCGCCTTGAAGGAGAATAATCGGGCCATTATCGTTGGCAACCGCTCGTTCGGTAAAGGTTCGGTCCAGACGATTTTTACCATGGGGGAGTCTGGCGCCCTGCGGCTGACCACGGCCCTTTATTACACCCCTTCGGGGCGGACCATTCAGGCCTGGGGTATATTGCCCGACCTGTTGATCGAGAGAGACCGGCAGGAAGCCGGCCGGCGCGAGGAAGAATTGCAAGGCGCCTTAAGCCGGGGCGCGGGGGCCCCTGCCGTGGATGGTCCCAGAGCCGCCATCACGGGCGAACGCTGCAACGCATTGCTGGCGAAACCCATGGATGATCAGGACCTGGCCTGCGCCGTTGCCTTGCTGCGTGCCGGCAGCCTGGATCGTCTGATCCATCTTGCCAACAGCCTGGCGAACGGCGGCGCGGCGACCCGATGAATGCCGAAACTGGATCTGGACAAGAATGTCTTGGACAGACCCGAATGTTGGTGTAAATCCCAGGTAGAGGGATGTTCAATAATCGGAGTCACACTACACGACTCTGTAGAATTTGAGGGTTTCTTTTCGTTTAGGCCAGGCTCTCTGCCAAGCC
>JAQBYC010000225.1 GCA_027623205.1 Pseudomonadota bacterium
GCCCTGAAACGGCCGCCGCAACTGGCCCTGCCGCCAGCGGCGGGCCAGCAGCCACAGGGCCACGACGGACAGCAGCAGCACCAGGCCCTTTGGCGCGATCACCCCCAGGGGGGCGAACAGCAGGGCCAGCAGGAACAGCGGCCGGGCCGGACCCGCGGGGATCATGGCGTCCTCCCGCTTGCGCGCCGGGATGGGGCGGGCCGCACCGCGGCATAGGCGGCCAGGGTATCGGCGACGAACGCCTCGACGGTGAAGTCCGCCGCCGCCAATTGCCGGGCGGCCCGGCCCATGGCGGCGCGCAAAGCGCCATCGTCCAGCAGTTTCCCGATCGCCGCGGCGGTGGCCGGGCCGTCGCGCACCGGCACCAGAAAGCCGCTTTCGCCGTGGCGCACCACCTCGCGGCAGCCGGGCACATCGGCGGTGACGATGGGCAGGCCGCAGGCGGCCGCCTCGATCAGGCCGCGCGGCAGGCCCTCGCGGTAGCTGGGCATGCAGATGATATGGGCCCGGGCCAGCGCCGCCGGCATATCGGCCTGAAAGCCCCACCATTCCACCACGCCTTCCGCCTCCCAGCCGCGGATCGTCGCCTCCGCCACGTCCGTCGGATTGGCCGGGTCGCGGCGGCCCACCAGCACGAAGCGGGCGGTGGCCCCGGCCGCCTTCAGGCTGCGGGCGGCATGGATGAATTCATGCACTCCCTTGTCGCCCAGAATGCGGGCCGGGAACATCACCACCAAAGGCAGTTCGGGCGCCGGACCGGGGCGAAAGACCGTCATGTCCACGCCGCAACCCTTGATCATCAGGGTGACCTCCGCGCGGACCAGGCGGTGGCCCAGGAACAGCGCCAGATCATCGGGGTTCTGGAAGATTACCCGGGCATTGGGATGGCCCAGGGCATAGCGGTACAGCGGCATGATCAGGGCCCGGGTCAGCCGCGCCGCCCGGTCATCCCGGATGAACAGAAAGCCCAGGCCGGTGATCGCGTGCACCACCGCCGGCACCCCCAGCAGGCGCGAGACCAGACCGCCGAAGATCACCGGTTTCATCGCCACGTGGTGCACCAGGTCCGGCTTGATCCGGCGGATCAGATGCCAGCACCGCGCCAGCAGGCGGGCCTCGCCCCACAGGCTGCGGCCGCCCCGCTTCAGGGGCAGGTCATGATAGTGCAGGCCGTGGCCGCGGATCACCGCCACCGGGCCGGTCTCGAACGGGGCCGCCACGTGCACCCGGTAGCCGGCCCGTTGCGCCGCCAGGGCCACGGGCAGACGGTGCGTCGTGAAGAACAGGGCCTCATTCATCAGGAACAATAGGCGCGGCTGGCTCATCGGGCCTGGTGATCCAGCCAGGCCTGGAACATCAGAATGGTCCACAGCTGATGCTGCCAGTTGCGCCGGCCCGATTGATGCTGGTCCCAGGCGCGCCGAATGGGCGCGGGATCGAAATAGCCGTCGCCGGCCAGGCGCGCGGGCGCCAGCAGGGCCTCGGCCCAGTCCCGCAGGGGGCCCCGCAGCCAGGTGTGGATCGGCACGGCAAAGCCCATCTTGGGCCGCTCGATCAGGTGCCGCGGTACATGTTGGTACAGCACCTGGCGCAGCAGCCGTTTCGACACCCCGTCGCGCAGCTTCATGGCCAGGGGCAGGGACCAGGCGAAGGCCACCACCCGATGATCCAGCAGGGGCACCCGGGCCTCCAGACTGACCGCCATGGAGGCGCGGTCGACCTTGGTCAGGACATCGTCGGGCAGATAGGTCATGGCGTCCAGATACATCATGGCATGCGCCGCTTCCGCCAGGTCCGCGCCCGCGGGCCGGGGCAGCGCGCCGGCCCGGTTCAGCACCATGTTTTCCGCCCCGGGCCACAGGTTGGTCAGCCCCGCGTACATTCCGGCGGCATCGCGGGCATGCAGCACCCCGGCCAGCTTGTGCAGTTTGTCGCCGGGATTGCGCTGTTTCAGCAGGCCCCCCAGGCGGTCCCATTGCTGTGGCGGCAGGGCGGTGATCAGGGCGGCCAGGGCCGCTTTCACCGGGCCGGGCAGCCAGCCGGTGGCGCGGATCACCCGCTCCACCCAGAGATAACGGTTGTAGCCGCCAAAGATTTCATCGCCGCCATCCCCCGACAGCGCCACCGTGACCTTTCGCCGGGCCATCTGCGAGACCAGATAGGTGGGGATCTGGGATGAATCGGCGAACGGCTCGTCATACATCCCGCCCAGCCGGGGCACCACGTCCAGGGCGTCGGCCGCGGACAGGTACAGCTCGGTATGATCGGTGCCCAGATGTTGGGCCACCGCGCGGGCATCCACCGCCTCGTCATAGCCGGCATCCGAAAACCCGATGGAGAAGCTTTTCACCGGCTGGCTTGACTGGCTCTGCATCAGGGCCGCCACCAGGGATGAATCGACGCCGCCCGACAGGAACACCCCCAAGGGCACGTCCGCCACCATGCGGCAGCGCACCGCCTCGGCCAGCAGGCTTTGCAGTTGTTCGGCCGCCTCCCGCTCATCGCCCTGAAAGGGCGCCCCCTGGCCCGCTTCGGCCACCTGGCGCAGGGACCAGTACGGCGTCACGTCGATCCTGCCGTCCGGCCCGCGGCGCAGGATGCTTCCCGCCGCCAGCTTGCGCACCCCGGCGTAAATGCTGCCGGGCGCGGGCACGCAGGCCCGTTGCAGATACAGCGCCAGGGCGTCCCGGTCGACCTCCGCCCGGAACGCCGGATGGGCGCGCAGGGCCTGCACTTCCGAGGCGAACAGCAGATGCCGGCCCATTTGCGCGTAATACAGCGGCTTGATCCCCAGGCGGTCGCGCACCAGGCTCAGGGTCCTCTCCTGGCGGTCCCACAGGGCAATGGCGAACATCCCCACGAAGCGCCCCACGGCCGCCGTGAGGCCCCATTCGACAATCGCCGCCAAAATCACTTCGGTATCGGAATGACCCTTGAAGGCGTGGCCCTTGCCCAGCAATTCCTGGCGCAGTTCGGGGAAATTATAGACCTCGCCATTATACGCGATGA
>JAQBYC010000095.1 GCA_027623205.1 Pseudomonadota bacterium
AGGCATCGTTCAGACCGTTGACCGCCAGGGCCGGGTTGATTAGGTTGCCGCCCTTCCGGCATCATAAGGCCAAATAGGAACCTCATGCCCGCTTCCAAGTCCGACAATATGACCAGCCCGAACCCAGAACTTGCTCCCCTGCTGGGCCGTATCGCCGATGCCCTGGATCGGCTCTCGCCCCTGCCTGCTAGCCCCATTGACCTGGATGGCGCCGATGCCTTCGTATGGCACGCGGACGAAGCGAACTTGGAGCCGATTACCAAAGTCAGCCGCATCGATCTACATCTGTTGCAAGGCATCGAGAGCCAATGCAATACCTTGTCGGAGAACACCCGCCGCTTCGCCGACGGGTTGCCGGCCAATAACGCCTTGCTATGGGGCGCCCGCGGCATGGGCAAAAGCAGTTTGGTGAAGGCGATCCACGGCGCCATCGTCGAGGCGGCGCCGGGCCGGCTGAAGCTGGTGGAAATCCATCGCGAGGACATCCCCTCCCTGCCCCGGTTGTTGAAATTGTTGCGCCATGGCAGCCATCGCTTCGTGTTGTTTTGCGACGATCTATCCTTCGACAACGACGACGCCTCGTACAAATCCTTGAAGGCCGTACTCGAAGGCGGCATCGAAGGCCGGCCGAGCAATGTCATTTTTTACGCCACATCCAACCGGCGCCACCTGATGCCCCGGGACATGATGGAGAATGAACGCTCCACGGCGATCAGTCCGTCGGAGGCGGTGGAGGAAAAGGTTTCCCTGTCTGACCGTTTTGGCTTGTGGCTGGGTTTTCACAATTGCAGCCAGGAAGAATTCATCGCCATGCTGGATGGCTATTGCCGCCATTACGGCCTGGCGATTGGACCGGAGGAACTGCGCGCCGAGGCCATAGAATGGTCGGTGACCCGCGGCGCCCGCAATGGCAGAGTCGCCTGGCAATTCATCCAGGACCTGGCGGGCCGCATGGGTGTCAACATCGACTAATCCCAAACTAGAGCGTGTCAGGTCCTTTTGGCGATCAACTGATCCGGTTGTTCGTCTACAACATCAAACGTCAACTGAACCGATAACGTCGGATGGTCGGAAAGTTGGTATGCGAAATGATTCTTGCTCAGGTCCTGGTACGGTTTGAACGCCCTTTGGTTTCTCTTGCAAAAATCCAACACGCCGTCACGCTTGGGGAATATCGACCCTGTTATCGAAGATTGGCGATACGCCGCGGGTTGCGGATCAAGACCGCGTCCAGCCGCTGGCGTCGGCATCCATGGCAGCGGTTTTCGATTTGGAAAGATGTTGGGCCGGATCGACGGCTTCCCGGCCCTGGCGGATTTCAAAATGAAGCTGCGGTCGGGTGATATTGCCTGTGTTGCCCGAACGCGCGATCTTCTGCCCCCGGCGCACCACATCGCCGACCTTCACTTCGATGGCCTGATTGTGGCCATAGGCGGTCAGCCAGCCGTCCCGATGACGCAACAACAACAGATTGCCAAACCCACGCAGTTCGTTGCCCGCGTAGACCACCACGCCATTGTCCGCCGCCCGTACAACTGTTCCCTTTTTTACGGCAATATTAATGCCGTCGTTATGCAGGCCATTGGGTTTGACGCCAAAGCGGGAGATCACCTGGCCTTTGACAGGCCAGGCAAAGCGGCCGTCCGCACGGGCCGGCGGCCGGGTCGTTACGGGACGCCTGACCTCTGGTTTGCGCCGTGGTGCGGGCACAGCAGCGGATTTTGTTTCAGGGGAAATATTCAAAGTGGTTTCAGAGTCAGTTCCTCGCTGCGCGCCCGTAGGGCTATCGCTGGCGGGCAGGCGCAAGCGCTGGTCGGGGTGTATTGTATAAGGCGACGGCACCTGATTATTCCGGGCCAAGACATAGGGTGAGACCTGGTAACGGCGCGAAATGGAATACAGGGTCTCACCGGCGGCAACCTGATGATAGCGCACGTCGGGAATGCGCAATTGCCGACCCCGGCGCAATCGATAAGGTGGCGCCAGGCCGTTGGCTGCGATCAGATCCCGCAGCGCAACCCCGGAACGCCGGGCAATGGCATAAAGGGTTTCGTCCGCCGCCACGGTGTAATCGCCGGCAGCCAGGAATTTCGAAGCGGTTTGATCGACCGACGGTTGTTTTCCACCGTTTTTCGTACCATAAGTCACTGGTGCAGGGATCGGGCGGGCGCAGGCCGCGACCAGCAACAGCGTCCCAAGTAAAAGCATCGTTTGCACGAATCTGGTCCACATAACCCGACGATACCCCGTCACCGCCCCCCACGGCAAACCCCGGTCGCACCGAGGCCCTAATTATTTCCGGTCCAGCGGCATGCCAGCCACCAGGGGCACGAAGCGGACGGCCAGCAAAGCCTCCTCATGGAAGCCATCGCTGTCGCGGGTGAGCCGGATCAGGGTCTGATCACCCGGCGGTCCCACGGGCACCACCATGATACCGCCTTCATCCAATTGATCGGCCAGGGTAACTGGCATTTGCGGCGCGGCGGCGGTGACGATGATGCGGGCAAAAGGCGCCAATTCCGGCCAGCCGCGGTTGCCATCACCCAATCGTGTAGTGATGTTGTGCAACTTCAGCGCCGTGAAGCAGGCTTCCGCCTGGATCAGAAGGGAACGATAGCGTTCTATGGTGCAAACCCGCCGGCATAATTTTGACAATACGGCGGCCTGATAGCCCGAGCCCGTGCCGATTTCCAGGACCCGGTCGCGTGGGCCTAGACGCAGGGCCTGGGTCATGTAGGCGACAATGAATGGCTGGCTGATGGTTTGGCCCTGGCAGATCGGCAGGGGCATATTGTCATAGGCTTCCGAGCGCAGGGCCTCGGGTACGAACAATTCCCGGGGCACTCTTTCAACGGCGCCCAAGACCCGCTTGTCGGTGATACCCTGGCGGCGAAGTTCCATGATGAGGCGGATCTTGTTCGCCTCGTAGGTCATATCAGAGGTCCTCGATACGATCCCTAAAACGCTGCTTTGAGTTGCTTCAGGGCCTTGTTTTCGGTCAAATCCAAATGCAGCGGCGTGATGGCGATGCGTCCCGCCTCGGTGACAGCCAGATCGGTGCCTGCCTTGGGCGCACCCTGGATGGGGCGAAAACCGATCCAATAGTAGGGCTGCTCCCGCGCGTCGATCCGCTGTTCTATGTTCAGGGCCGAGAAATCGCGCCGACCCTGGCGGCAGACTTCGATGCCCTGAACATCGCCAGGCAGAACATCCGGGAAATTGACGTTCATCAGCACATCCCGGGACCAACCCACGGCGACCAATCGGCGGATGACATCGCCGGCGTGTTTTTCCGCCGTGGGCCAATGCATCACCTTGCGGTTCGCGAACGACTGGCTTAGGGCAATGGACGGCACCCCGACCAGGGTGCCTTCCATGGCGGCGGCGATGGTACCGGAATAGGTTACATCCTCGCCCATATTGGCACCCCGGTTGATGCCGGACAGCAGCAGATCCGGGCGCTTGTCGGCCATCACCTGGTTCATCGCCATCATCACGCAATCGGTTGGCGTGCCACGCACGGCAAATTTCCGCGTAGAAATTTTCCGCAGCCGCAATGGTGCGGTCAAAGTCAGCGAGTGGCCCGCGCCGCTATGCTCGGTCTCCGGCGCCACCACCCAGACATCATCGGACAGGGCATTGGCGATGCGCTGCAACACTTTCATACCTGGGGCATTGATGCCGTCGTCATTGGTCAACAGAATACGCGTACGCCGTAGATCGGCAAGTTTTGGAGCCATGGTTAGCCGATCCTCGTCATTCCGCCTAAATAGGGTTGCAGGGCGTCCGGTATGGCAAAGCCACCGGCCGCAAATTGATAATTTTCCATCACCGCGATCAGTGTCCTGCCCACCGCCAGGCCGGAACCATTCAGGGTATGGACGAAATCCGTACCCTTGCCCTGTTTCGGCTTGAACCTCGCCCCCATACGCCGGGCCTGAAAGTCGCCGCAATTGGAACAGGAAGAAATCTCGCGGTAGCAATCCTGCCCCGGCATCCAGCCCTCCAGGTCATAGGTCCGCCGGGCGGAAAAGCCCATATCGCCGCTGCTCAACAGCATGACCCTATAGGGTATGCCAAGACGTTGCAGGATGGTTTCAGCACAAGACGTCATGCGTTCAAGCTCATCCTTGGCGCGGTCGGGATGACTGATGGAAACCATCTCGACCTTATAAAACTGATGTTGGCGCAACATGCCCCGTGTATCACGCCCCGCCGCCCCGGCCTCCGAACGAAAGCAGGGCGTATGGGCGGTGAACCGCAGGGGCAGATCCTGCTCCGCCAGGACTTCATCGCGGACCAGATTGGTCAACACCATCTCGGCCGTCGGGATCAGATAAAAACCATCCGTGGTCTTGAACAGATCGTCCTCGAACTTCGGCAGGTTACCGGTGCCAAAGGCTGTGTGCGCGCGCACCAGCAACGGCACGGAGATTTCCGTATAACCGAATTCAGCGCCATGAATATCCAGCATGAAGGCAGCCAGGGCCCGTTCCAAACGGGCCAAGGCGCCACGCAGCACGACAAAGCGAGAACCGGATAATTTCGAGGCCGCCTCGAAGTCCATCAAACCCAGAGCCTCGCCAATTTCGAAATGCTGCTTCGCTTCGAAATCGAAAACCGGCGGCGTACCATGGCGTCGCACTTCGACGTTCGCGTCTTCGTCCGCCCCCACGGGCACACCGGCTTCCGGTTGATTGGGCAAACCCGAAAGAGTTTCCCGCAATTCTTGGGACAAATCCCGCTCCACCTGTTCACCGCTCTGCAGGGCGCTTTTCAGCTCTCCCACTTCGGCAATCAGATCAGCCGCATCGTGCCCTTTCGCTTTCGCGGCGCCAATCTGTTTCGACAGCTCATTTCGGCGATTCTGAAGCTCTTGCAGGCTGGTCCGATTGGCCCGGGCCCTTTCATCCCTCGCCAAAATTTCTGCTGCCTGCGGGGCGATCCCACGGGCGGCCATACCGGCATCAAAGGCATCGGGATTGTCGCGGATCCAGCGCAGATCGTACATGTCGTCGTATCTCTGATTAGCTTTGCTTCAATCGAGATTTACCAATCAGGATTTGGTGGTTGGCAAATGGTGGTTGGCGTCTGATGGTTTGCAGGCTCGGCGGAACCGCAGCCGGAAGTTCACCCAGGCCACGAAAAGCGCGCCCTATATACGCCCATGGTCCTTCCTCGTCCAGAGCCGCCCGGCCAGCCAGTGGAAAGAATTTGGAGAAAGCAAATTTGCAGGTCATGTGACGCCCAGTTTCTCGATTGCGACAGGTTACGGCGCATCTGGCTGCACATCAGGGGCCGCCTTGGCAAAAGCCTCAAGTGCCTGGCAGGCCGCGTCGATCTTCCACAGGGTGGGATATTGTGACAGGTCAATGTCAAAGCGCCGGGCGTTATAGAGCTGCGGCACCAGACACAGGTCGGCCAGGCTGGGTTGATCGCCATGGCAGAACCGGCCGGTCGCCGGGTCGTCAGCCACCAGTCCCTCCAAGGCGGCAAGGCCCTGATTGACCCAGTGCCGGTACCAGGTCAGCCGGCCTGCCTCGGACACGCCCAAGGTGCCGGTCAGAAAATTCAGAACCTTCAAATTATCGATCGGGTGAATATCGCAGGCCACCACCTGAGCCAATTGGCGCACCCGGGCCCGGCCAACCGGATCCGCGGGCAATAGGCCCGGCCGGGGATAAACCTCGTCAAGATATTCCAGGATGGCCAGCGACTGGCTTAACCGCACGTCGCCATCAATCAGGGTCGGAACCAGGCCCTGGGGATTGACCGCCAGATAATCAGCGCCGCGTTGGATGCCATTGGGCAGGGCAATGAATTCCTCATCCACCGCCAGTTCTTTCAGGTTCAGACCGATCCGAACCCGATAGGCAGCCGATGACCGCCAATAGCCATAAAGTTTCATGCTCCCACTTTCTCCAATGTGCTCCAATTCCGGGTCACTAGCCTAACACCGTGAAACTGCTGTCAGGATTGATCGCCCGGTTGCGGGAGAAGAAGCCGATGTTGGCACGCCGCTTGGTATAGACATAGTCAAAGCCAACCGGTTCGGCATCATGATCGTGGCCGGCCTGACAACGGCTGACCAGTTCCGCCATCATGGCGCCGGCCACCGGCGCATTCTTGAACTGATTGCCGGACGTCCCGACCGCCATATAAAAACCCGGCAGATCCGAACAATCATAGATGGGAATCCAATCATCCGTGACGTCATACAGGGAGACCACGCCGGTGGCCTGGGACGGGATTTTCAGACTGGGAATGCGCTGTCCCGCCCGCATGGCCTGGGTTTGCCATTGCGCCGTGAATTCGGTGTTATAGTCGTCGGGATCAACCCATTCCCGCGGGTCGCATTCGGGATCCTCGCTGCCGAACAGGATATGATTGCCAACCTCAGGCCGGCTGTAACAGGCAATATCGCTGTCGGAGGCCACCGGACCATGGCGCATGTAGTCGAAACCGTCCGGCGACGGCAGGTGCACCACTTCCTGACGCAGCGCCCGGGTCTTGATTTTCATGCTCTGCTCCACGCCGGCCAGCTGGTTGATCTTGGCCGAATGGGGCCCGGCCACGTTGATCACCGCGGGGGCATCTATTTCATCCCCGTTGGCAAGGGTAATGCCGCAAACCTTGCCATTGGCCTGTCGAATCCCGGTTACGTCCGCATTGAAGCGAAACCGCCCCCCCGCCGCTTCCGCCGCGACCTGCACATTGTGGGTGGCCAACTGCGGGTCGCCGACATAGCCCGCCTGGGGCGTGAAGACCGCACCCGATATGGCCGGCCCCGTCGGCTGGCCAAAGTCCGGATCGTCGAGCCGCTTGGCGGGTGCGAAACGTTGCAAATCATAGATCGGCAGACGTTCTTTCAAGGCACCGTTGTCCCAATCCTCCCAGGCGATGCCCAGGGTGTCGAGGTTGCCGCAGATCGAAGCCATATAGCCGTTGGCGGGGGTTTTCATCACGACACAACCGACTTCCTCGAACCTGGCCATGCCCCGGTCATCCTCCATGCCCAGATATGCGGCCCAATGGCGCCAGTAGTGATAGCCCTCGAAGGCCAGGGCGGTGCCGTCCAGGGTGGAATAATGGCTGCGGATAATGGCGCATGAGGCGGAGGTGGAGCCGTAACCCGCCGCCGGCAGACGGTCCACGTTCAGCGTGCGCCGGCCACGGCGGGCCAGTTCCAGGCCAACGGCGGCGCCGATGATCCCCGCGCCAATGATAATCGCGTCATATTGTTCCGCCATGGCCACACATCCCCGCAAATAATTCAAGCCGCCAAGCCATCCTTAACGCGCCTTTAATCAATATCAAATACCTAGATGGAATGGTCGCCCGACAAGGAAAGAAGTATGGATCAGCTTGAAGCTGCGGTCCGCACGTTCGCGGATACCGCGCCATGGCATGGCGAAGTGCCGGACGGTTGCTTCCCCAATTATCTTGGTGTGATGACGGAATTGGCCTTCGTGGCCGATTACGCGCCGTCCAATCAACTATTGCCCAGCAACGGTCAGGGGAACCAGACGCCGGCCCCAGTCCTTGGCGACGGCGAGGTTTTTTTCGAACAGGCCGCCATCCATAAGGCCGTGACGGCGGCCCGAGGGCATTTTATCATGGTAGAATTGGGCGGCGGATTCGCGCCCCGCACCGTTGATGCCCATGCCGCCCTGCAACGTCTTAATCCCCTGCCCTGCCGATTCGTGGTGGTGGAGGCAGAGCCAACCCACTTCGAATGGGCGCAGAGGCATATGCGCACAAACGGCATTGATCCCCAAGACCATTGGCTGATCAACGCCCTGGTCGGCACTGACAATCTGCCGAAACTGTTCATGCTGGGCGAAGGGTTTTACGGCAACACGGTGGTATCAGCGGGCGACGTCACGCAACTCATCAAGAATTTGCAGCGCGGCAATTCCATGGATCAAGCACTGCAGGGGTTGTTGCTCAACGCCCGCTGCGGCGTGCAACAACCCTATAGTGTTGCCAATGGCACCCGGCACTTTGATTTTGGCTTCGTTTCAAGCATGCCCTTAAAGGATATCCTGCAGCCCCTGGATCATGTGGATTTGATGGATATCGATATCCAGGGGGGAGAGAGCGAAGTGCTGCCCGCGGCCATGGAGATGATCGATAAAAAAGTAAAACGCATTCATTTGGCCACCCATGGCGCCCAGCGGCATCAAGAGATGTGGGATCTGTTTTTCGAGCACGAATGGTTGTGTGAAGCCGACTATGCCCCCAATTCCGAACACCAATCGGATTGGGGCCGTTTCGAAAACAGCGACGGCATCCTGGATCTGGTCAATCTGCGTTTAGAGCACATTCCAGCCAGATAAGGCCCGCAAAGCCTGCGAAATGCGTTAGTCTTGGCCCGGAAGGGACATCACCATGGCTGATCTATTGGAAAACCCGTTGGCGCTGGATGGCTTCGAGTTTGTCGAGTTCGCCGCCCCGGACGCCAGCGTCCTGGAGAGCGTATTTGATAACCTGGGTTTCCAAGCCGTTGCCCAGCACCGTTCCAAGGACGTCACCTTGTACCGCCAGGGCGGGATAAATTTCATCGTTAACCGGGAACCGGGGAGCCCGGCCGCCTTCTTCGCCCAAGAGCATGGCCCCTCGGCCTGCGGCATGGCCTTTCGGGTCAAGGATTCCCACCTGGCCTACGATCTGCTGTTGGCGCGCGGCGCCCAGATCGTGGAGCTTCCGACCGGCCCCATGGAATTGAAGTTGCCCGCCATCAAGGGGATCGGCGGCGCACCGATCTATCTGATCGACCGCTATGACGATGGCTCCAGCCTTTATGACATCGATTTCAAGTTTCTCGCCGACGTGGAGCGCAAGCCGCGCGGGGTTGGGCTGCTGCAGATTGATCATTTGACCCATAATGTCTATCGCGGGCGCATGGACCATTGGGCCGCGTTCTACGAGCGCTTGTTCGATTTTCGGGAGTTCCGCCATTTTGACATCAAGGGTGAATACACCGGCCTGCACTCGCGGGCCATGGCCGCGCCGGACGGCCGTATTCGCATTCCTCTGAATGAAGAATCCTCGAAAGGCGCGGGCCAAATCGAGGAATTCCTGATGCGGTTCAATGGCGAAGGCATCCAGCATATCGCCCTCTCCACGGCGGATATTTACGGCACCATCGATCGGTTGCGGGCCAACGGCGTGCCGTTCATGGAGCCGCCGCCCGAGGCCTACTACGAAATGCTGCCGAGCCGCCTGCCAGATCATGGAGAGCCTCTCGCCGCTCTGCAACAGCGGGGTATTCTGTTGGATGGCAGCACCCGGAATGGCGATCCACGAATATTGCTGCAAATATTTACCCAGACCCAGTTGGGCCCGGTCTTTTTCGAGATCATTCAGCGCAAGGGCGATGAAGGCTTTGGCGAGGGAAATTTCCAGGCCCTGTTCGAATCCATCGAACGGGATCAGCTGCAGCGAGGCGTATTGGAAACCAAGGATTAATACCAACCCGCGCTGCCTTGCCAGGGATCAACCACGACGGTCGGCGGGGCGCATGAAAATGGCGCTCAACCAGTTACTTAGCTATGCAGCATCACTCTCGTCCGCTTCCAATGTAGAGCTGCGGTAGAGTTGTTCGCCGGTCTGATGATCCATGCCCGACAAGGTGACGTCATAGCCCCATAATTGGCGGATATATTTCAACACCTCGCGCCGGCTGCCTTCCGCCAGGCCGACACCCTGGCGCACGCTGTGTTCCAGAAACAACTGCCGGTCGCCGCGCAAATCCGCATCGACGACCTGGATATCGGCGTCGATGTGGGCCGGGTCGTAATTGTTGGCCAGGGCGTCGCGTACCTTGCGATAGCCTCGTTCGTCGTGAATGGCGTCGACCGTGTAGTGGGGGTCGTCGGCATTGTCTGTCAGATTGAACAGCTTCAACTTCCGG
This sequence comes from Pseudomonadota bacterium, assembly GCA_027623205.1. GTDB lineage: Bacteria > Pseudomonadota > Alphaproteobacteria. The sequence continues at coordinate 9,917 of JAQBYC010000095.1, forward strand.
ATCAGATGGGGACTGAGATACTGGCGGATGAAACTTTCATCCCGATAGTTCGCCCAGGCGTGACGCAGCGCGCCGCGCCAATCATCGGATCCCGCCAGTTCCGGGAACCAATCCCTGTCCTCGTCCGTGGGCGCGCTGCAAATGCGGCGAATATCTTCCATCATGGCGAAACCCAGGGCATAGGGGTTGATGCCGTTGAAACGGCGTTCATCGAAATCCGGTTGGGTCAAGACGTTGGAATGGGAATGAAGAATTTCCAGCATTGCCCCTTCGCTGATCTGACCGCCGTCATAGAGGGCGTTCATAATGTAGTGGTGGGTGAAGGTGGCACAGCCTTCGTTCATCACCTTGGTCTGGCGTTGCGGATAAAAATACTGCGCCACGTTACGCACGATGGATAGGACTTCCCGCTGCCAACCTTCCAGAATGGGGCTGTTGTGCTCCAGGAAAAAAAGCAGATTCTCTTCCGGCAACTTCAATTTATGCCGGCGTTCAACCTTCATCTTCTCGGCTTCGGACGTAACCTCTGCACGGGCCGCGGCCGGAACCGTGCGCCACAGATCGTTGAAGGTGCGCTCCCGGTATGCCTCGATCTCGCGTTTGCGGGTCTGGCGCTGCTCGGTGGTCAGTTCCGGCGCCCGGCGATAGCGGAACACGCCCTGCTCCATAATGGCATGGGCCGCATCCAGCACCTCTTCCACCGCCTTCAGGCCATGGCGTTCCTCGGCCCCCGCAATGAAGGCCTTGGCGTATTGAAAATAGTCCAGTACGCCATCCGCATCGGTCCATTGCCGGAACAGATAATTGTTCTTGAAAAAATGATTGTGGCCAAAGGCCGCGTGCGCCATCACCAGAGCCTGCAAAGCCATGGTGTTGTCTTCAAGATTATAGCTGATGCAGGGGTTGGCATTGATGACGATTTCGTAAGCCAATCCGCTATGGCCCTGGCGGTAGGATTTTTCCTCCCGGGCGAAATGCTTGCCGAACGACCAATGGCGGTACATCAAAGGCATGCCAAACGAAGAATAGGCATCCAACATCTGTTCGGTGGAAATGATCTCCACCTGGTTGGGGTACACATTCAGGCCAAGATCGTCCAGCGCCACCCGCTCTATGGCGTCATAGGTCCGCGAGAGGCTCTTGAAGCTCCAATCCGCGCCATCGAACAACAACGGCCCAGGTTCGGACTCCGCGTCCGACCGCGCATCGATTTCCGGGGCGGTCTCGTCAAAGTCCTTTTCCGGGGTGAGGTTCATTTCAAATCCTCTCGCCCTGGCGCAGGAATAATTCCCGGAAAACCGGATAAATGTCCGCCGGTTTGGTAACCCGTTTCATAGCGAAATTCTCGCGCCCCGCCGCCACATCGCGATAGGAGCGCCAGAGCGCCGCCCCGGCGTCGGGATTACCGAACAACTCAATCTCCCGCTCGTCAAGGATTTCCACATAGGCATAATATTGGCAGGCGGGTATCACGTCCTCGGCCAGCAGCTTGGCGCAGGTCTGGCTGTCGCCGGAGAAATTCTCGCCGTCGGAGGCCTGGGCGGCATAGATGTTCCAGGCGTCGGTGGGATAGCGCTGGCGCACCACTTCCATCATCTTCGTCAGGGCGGTGGAGACCACGGTGCCGCCGCTTTGCCGGCTGTAGAAAAAAGTCTCTTCATCCACCTCCTGGGCCTCGTGGGTATGGCGGATGAAAACAACCTCGATGCGCTCATAGCGGCGTTTCAGGAACAGATGGAGCAAAACGAAGAAACGCTTGGCGAGATCCTTCTCCCGCTCTCCCATGGAGCCGGAGACATCCATCAGGCAGAACATGACCGCCTGTGTATTCGGCACCGGTACCGGTTCGCGCTGCCGGAAGCGCACATCGACCGGGTCAATATAGCCGACAATTTTTCGCCGCCGCTGCAGTTCCTCCAGTTCCTTGTACAATGCGTCCAGCCGTGCGCGGTCTTCAGCCGTGGGCTCGGTCGTCTCCTCCAACGTGGTGATGGCTTCCTGCAGCGCCGCCACCGCCGGCTTGTCCGGCCGGTTCAAGGCAATGCGCCGGCCCAGGCTGTGGCGCATGGTGCGCATGACATCCATGTTGGAGGGCGTGCCGTCGCGGGCAAAACCGGCCCGCCGATAGGCAACGGCCGTGGTTTCCCGCAGATCGGTCTTGATCAGATCGGGCAATTCAAGGTCTTCGAAGAAAATTTGCAGAAACTCGTCACGGCTCAAGGTAAAGCTGAATTCATCCGCGCCCTCGCCATCTTCCGAACCTTCCTTGCCGGCCCCCGCGCCGCCCTTGGGGTTTTTCTTGACTTGATCGCCGGTAACGAATTCCTTGTTGCCCGGCAGTACCCGGGCCCGGCGCCCTTCATTGCTATTGCCGCGCAGGCGCGGCTCGGTGATACCTTTGGTCGGTATCGATAGGTCTTCGCCGTTGGCGATGTCGCCAAGTTTACGGTCACGGATGGATTTATCCAGAGCCTCCTTTATCTGGGAGCGGGCCCGGCGAATAAATCGTTGCCGGTTGCCCAGACTGCGATCGCTGGGATTTTGCCGCCGGTCGATGAAATGGTGCATCGCCATCGCCTGTCTCCTAGCCGGCCTTATTCACTCGCATGTACCATTCGACCAAACGCCGCACCTGACGCTGGGTATAACCCCGGTCCACCAGCCGATCGACGAATTCGGCATGCTTGCGGTCGCTGTCGCTGTCCTTTTTCGAGCCGAAGCTGATGACCGGCAATAGATCCTCGACCTGGCCGAACATCCGTTTTTCAATCACTTCGCGCAGCTTTTCATAACTGGTCCAGGATGGATTGTGGCCGTCGTTATTGGCCCGGTGGCGCAGGGCGAATTTCACCACTTCGTTACGGAAGTCCTTGGAATTGGCCACGCCGGCTGGTTTCTCGATCTTGCTCAGCTCCGTTTCAAGAACCTCGCGGTCAAAAATCTGACCGGTATCGGGATCCCTGAAATCCTGTTCCTCGATCCAGGCATCGGCATAGGCAATGTAGCGGTCGAACAGGTTCTGGCCATACTCGGTATAGGATTCCAGATAGGCTTTCTGGATTTCGTTGCCGATAAACTCCGCATAACGTGGCGCCAATTCCGCCTTGATGAACTCCAGATAGTTCTTCTCGGTCGCCTCGGGGTACTGTTCCCGCTTCACGGCCTGTTCCAGCACGTACATCATATGCACCGGGTCCGCCGCCACCTCCTCGTTGTCGTGGTTGAAGGTTTCCGACAGCACCTTGAAGGCAAAACGCGTGGACACCCCCGTCATGCCCTCGTCCACGCCGGCGGCGTCGTGATATTCCTGCGGCGATTTCGCCTTGGGATCGGCTTCCTTGATGTTCTCGCCGTCATAAATCCGCAATTTGGAATACAGGTTCGAGTTCTCGTGTTCGCGCAACCGGGTCAGAACGCAGAACTTGGATAACATGTCCAGGGTTTCGGGCGCGCATTTAGCCCCATGCAGCTCGCTGTTTTTCAACAGTTTCTCGTAGATTTCAGCTTCCTCGGTAACCCGCAGGCAATAAGGCACCTTGACGACGGAAATCCGGTCCAGGAAGGCTTCGTTGTTCTTGTTGTTGCGGAAGGTCTGCCACTCCGCCTCGTTGGAATGGGCCAGGACGATGCCCTGGAACGGAAAGGCGCCGAAATTCTCGGTGCCCACGTAGTTGCTTTCCTGGGTCGCGGTCAGCAGGGGATGCAGCACCTTGATCGGCGCCTTGAACATCTCCACGAATTCCAACATGCCCTGGGTGGTGCAGTTCAAACCGCCGGAATAGGAATAAGCATCCGGGTCGGCCTGGCTGAAATGCTCCAACTGGCGAATGTCCAGCTTGCCGACCAACGCGGAGATATCCTGATTGTTCTCATCGCCCGGCTCGGTCTTGGCGACGCAAATTTGACGCAATTTCGAAGGCATCATTTTCAAAACCGTGAAGCGGGACAAATCGCCTTCGAATTCGTCCAACCGCTTGACCGCCCAGGGCGACATCAGGCCCGTAAGGCGCCGCCGCGCGATACCGTATTTTTCCTCCAGCAAATCGCCAAACCGTTCCGCATCGAATAGTCCCAAGGGAGATTCAAAAATGGGGCTGGTCCGATCACCGGCCTTCAGAACATAGACCGGATGGACCTCCATCAGGCTTTTCAAACGCTCGGCCAGGCTGGATTTGCCGCCGCCAACCGGGCCCAGCAGATAGAGGATCTGCTTGCGTTCCTCCAGACCTTGCGCGGCATAGCGGAAATAATTGACGATCCGCTCGATCGTCTGTTCCATGCCGTAAAAGCCCGCGAAGGCGGGATAGCGTTTTATGGTGCGGTTTAGAAAGATGCGGCCCAGTCGGGGGTCGGCCGAAGTATCGATCACTTCTTCCTCGCCGATGGCGGCGATCATGCGTTCCGCCGCGCTGGCATACATCATGGGGTCCTCGCGGCAGCTCTGCAAATAGTCCTGCAAGCTTATTTCTTCCGCCGCTTGACGGTGATATTCGTCCGTGAAGGCCTGAAAAACGTTCATGACTGTCTCCTCACACGACCATTGGAAATAAAGCGTGAGGCAGCTGCGGTCATACACATAGGAATCAAATCTCCTCAAGGTTCTGTTAAGGACAAATCATCTCCAAGTCTTTCGCTGGCGTCTTCCTGTGATTTTTTTTTACACTTCGTTAGTTATTGATTCGCGCTTGCCATAATATAATTATTTAACATAACAAGCTTATCTTTATTTGGTTAATATTGTGTTTATTGCAAGACAACTGCATTCACATTTGTATTATCGAAGTTAGGTTCGCCCTCGCCCGTTACCAGTGGGGCGACGGATCAAGATAAATCATCAGGTGGAAACATGGCGAAATCGTGACCGCACGGCGCCCCCCCGTCAGGCGGCGGGCATTTCACCATTGCAAGCGGGACGAATACCGATGGGCGCATGGGCGGCACGGCCATATTTATTCAGCTTGGCCGCCGCTCAAAATAAGGCTTCGCGCCTCACCCAAAGGCCATGCGGGCGAACGCGTCCAGGGCCGCCTCGGTTTCGCCGATCTCGCGCAGGGGCACCATGTGCAACACCTGTTCCACGCCCGCGTCTTCCAGGCGGCGGCAACGATCCGCATTGGGCCGGCGATTGGGCAGGGTATAGATTTTAACCGTTTCCGGGGCGCGGCCCCGCGCCGCCAGGAAGCCGTGCAATGTGGCGATGCGCTCGCCAATATCCTCAACCTCGAGGTTGGCGCCCATCCAGCCCTGGGCCAGATCAGCCACCCGGCGCAGGGCGGCATCGCCCTCGCCGCCGACAAAGATCGGTGGATGCGGGGTCTGCACGGGCTTGGGATACATTATGCTTGGCGGCAGTTTATAGAGTTCGCCGTCGTAGCTGGAAATCTCGTCACACCACAGTGATTTCATCACCGCGATATGATCGTTGGCGCGCTGGCCGCGCCGGGCCCACGGCACCTGCAGGGCGGCGAATTCCTCCTTCAACCAGCCCAGACCGATGCCGAAGTTGACCCGGCCATTCGACAGGAAATCCAGATCCGCCACCTGCTTGGCGGTGTAGACCGGGTTGCGTTGCCCGATCAGGCAGATGGCCGTCCCCAGACGCACGCGGGTGGTATGGGCCGCCAGAAAGGTCAGGGCCGCGAACGGCTCCATCATGCCCTTGCCGAAACCGCCGATCCGGCCGTCCGGGGAATACGGATAGTTGGATTGGTACTCCTCGAACAGGACCACATGCTCCGGCACCCAGATGGCGTGAAAGCCGCGCTCTTCAATCGCGCGGGCCGCCGCGGCGATAAAGGCCGGCGGGGTGGAATCGTTCAGGCCTAAAAATACCCCGGCTTCCATGATGTCACTCCCAAATAGACGGAATTCAGTCAGGCGCCTATTTCATCCGACAGGCTGGCGCGGATCAAGGCCTCGCGGGCAGCGCGCAGACGCCGCTTCGCCAGAACGTACGCCTCTCTGTCCAACGCCTGCAGCTGCGCGGCCTTCGCGGCCAGCGCCGCCTTGAAATCCCCGGGCCGCTCGGCCCGATCCAGATAGCCCACGGCCGCCGCCGTGCTGGGCGGATACAATTCCGCGCCCAAGGTGGCCATGCTCAGATAACGGCTGTCCAGACGGTCGCGGGCCAGTTCCAGGCCAAAGGTCGGCAGGCTAAGGCCGATGGCGGTCTCGTTCAGGCCAATCTTGTAAGCGCCGGAGACCCCGATGCGATAATCGCCGGCGCACAGCATCAGGGCGCCGGCGGCGACCGCATGGCCGGTGCAACCGATGATCACGGGCTGGGGGTGCAGATAGATCTTCAACAGCAATTCCGCACCTGCATGGACCATGGCGCTGACGCCGGCCCTGGGGCCCTTGATAACCGTGAGGTCAAAGCCGGCGCTGAGCAGGCCCGGCCGGCCCATGATGACCACCACGTCCGCCAAGGCCGCGGCCCGATCCAGACCGGCGGTAAGGGCCGCCATCATCGCCATGCCAAAGGCGTTCGCCTTGCCATCGTCCATGGTCAGGGTGGCAATGCCATCTTTCAGCCGGTAATCCACGAAATCAGTCACGGTCGCTCCTCCCTTGCCCCCACATCCTATAGCAAGCCGCCCTGATGGGAAGCCGGAATGGCCGCGGGATGATGGCCATGCCGTGATGGTCTTCCGGCGGCTTTGCCGCTAATCTTGGAGTCTGTTTCTGCTGTTAGGGGGTTTCCCGCGTGATTCCATTGATCGGTTATTGCGACCGCCTGTCCGGCCGTCCGGGCGATACCATTGAATTCAAGGTCAGTTCCATCGCCGCCGCGCCGTTCACGGCCCGGCTATACCGTTCCATCTCGGCCGATCCCAATCCCGCGGGCCCCGGCATTATCGAACGGGAGGTGCCCTCCGCCATGGACGGCAGCTACCCCTCGCGGGTGCAAAAATTCCATCCCGGCTCCTACGCCATCGCGGATGATGCGTTGCCGGAAGCGGTGGGCGGCGGCTTTCGCCTCAGCGCCATGATCTGGCCGACCCTGCCGCAAAAATCCGGCGCGGCGGCAAAAGGCGCGCAGGCCGTGCTGTCCTGCGGCGACATCGCCCTGGTGATCAATGCGGACGGCGCCATCGCCGGGCAGGCGGGCGGCAAGCGGGTCGCCGCGTCCGAGCCCTTGCACAGCCGCGCCTGGTACCGCGTCAGCCTGACCTACGATGGCGCCAACAATAGCCTGACCGTTAGCCAGGAACCCCTCAAACATGGACACGAGGCGCACGGCACGGTCATCGCTCCCGGCCTGCGACTGTCGGGCACGCCGATCATCGGGGCCATGGAGAATGCGCCCCCCGCCCGGCCTGGCGACCCCCCCCATGCCATCGGGGCGCACTTCAATGGCAAGATCGAAGCGCCGGCCATCCACGACGGCGCCGGGAACCTTGTCGCCGCCTGGGATTTCGCCCGCGGCTTCGCCTCGACCCGCATCGAGGATACCGGCCCCCACGGCCTGCAGGGAAAGCTGATCAATCTGCCGGCCCGCGCCATGACCGGCGCGGCCTGGAACGGGGACGAGATGTGCTTTCGCCATTGCCCCGAACATTACGGCGCCATCCATTTTCACGAAGACGACATTTACGACTTCGGCTGGGAGACTGATTTCAGCTTCACCATTCCCGCTGACCTGCCCAGCGGGGTCTATCTGGCCCGCATCCACTGCGGCGGCCATGAAGATTCCATTCCGTTCTTTGTCTGCCCGCCGTTGGGTAAACCCACTGCCAGGCTGTGCGTGCTGGTCTCCACCTTCACCTATGTCATCTATGGCAACTACGCCCGCCCGGCCTATCACGAATCCTGGCACCAGCGGGTGGCCGAATGGAATGCCTATCCCTGGAACCCGGCGGTGCACCCGGAATATGGCCTGTCCACCTATAACTTTCACAGTGACGGCAGCGGCGTCTGCCACGCCTCGCACAAACGCCCCTTGTTCAATGTCCGGCCCGGTTTTCTGACCACCGGCATCGGCGAGGATTCGGGCCTGCGGCATTTACCGGCCGACGGCCACCTGTTGACCTGGCTGGACCAGCAGGGCATCGATTACGACATCGTCACCGATCAGGAATTGCACGACGACGGCATTGCCGCCATTGCGCCCTACAAGGTCCTGACCACGGGCAGCCACCCGGAATATCACACGGCCCGGACCCTGGATGCGATCGAGGCCTACCGCGATCAGGGGGGCAATTTCATGTATCTGGGGGGCAACGGCTTTTATTGGCGCATCGCCCTGCATGAGCGCGAAACCGGCGCCCTGGAAATCCGCCGGGGCGAGGGCGGCATCCGCGCCTGGGCCGCCGAGCCGGGGGAATATTTCAACGCCTTCGACGGCGCCTATGGGGGCATGTGGCGGCGCAACGGGCGGCCGCCGCAATCCATCGCCGGTCTGGGTTTCACCGCCCAGGGCAATTTCACCGGCTCCCATTACCGCCGCCTGCCGGCATCGAAGGACCCCCAGGTCGCCTGGATCTTCGAGGGGATCGAGGACGAGATTATCGGCGATTTCGGCCTGTCGGGCGGCGGCGCGGCGGGGTTCGAGCTGGACCGCGCGGATACCCGCCTGGGCACGCCCGGGAACGCGGTCATCATCGCGCGCTCGGAAGACCACGACGACGAAACCATCATGGTGCCCGAGGAAATGCTGACCCACATCATGAATTGGTCACTGCAGCCAACAGAGGATCTGGTCCACGCCGACATGCTCTATTACCGGACTCCGTCGGGCGGTCAGGTGTTCGCCACCGGCTCCATCACCTATTGCGGCTGCCTGCCCTGGAACAACGGCGACAACAACATCTCCCGCCTGACCCGCAACGTCCTGCGGCGGTTCTTGGAAGGTTAGCGTGGGCCGTCATATTAGTGAAGAACAACCAGATCCCGGCCATGTTCGAAATTTAGCCAATATTTAGAACAAAAAAGGAACAAAGGTATTGCGCCCCCAAAATAATTACGCCAAAGTAACCTGAGAGAATTAGAGATTCGATTAATCGAACTGATTGCTAGAGCAATTTTCAATCACTTGGATTCGCTTTAGCGATCCAAGTGATTGGTTCAATTGCTTTTTTCTTAGGAGTCCGAGGATGTTTAGAAGAAACATGCCCTAGAACCACTAATTTGGCCCCCATTTCCCAAGTGAACTCGATATTTGATGCTGCGAGATGCAGATTCTGCTATAAGAATCAATATGT
>JAQBYC010000096.1 GCA_027623205.1 Pseudomonadota bacterium
GCGAAAATAGAATCGTCTCACTCCAGCAGAATCCCGGCCTCTCGGCAATACTGTCGTGTAGTGTGAATCGGAGTCGCTTTCGCGACTTAAGTAATTGGTTCAATTGCTCTAATCTTAATGAGTCCGGGCATGTTTCAAGGAAACAGGCTCTCGTGTTGCGGAAAGGGCTGGCTATGCATGAATTATTTCTGTTAATTGCTATAATGGTGGCGACGATCATCCTGATGGGCGGCATGATGTTTCTGTTCAAGGGATATTTCAACCAGCGCGAAAAGATCGACCGCGAAGCCGGACGGTAGCCCGCGCGCCGGAGATTTGGCCAAACATTGGCTTTTTGCATTTCATGATTGTCGCTTCGGGGCAGGCGCTGGCGGGTCGGTGCCGGCCATCTTGACGGGGGTTTTTGTGCGCCATGAGCAATGACCCGCTCGCTTTTCTTGATGCGACCGCATTGGCCGGCATGGTCCGCCGTGGCGAGGTGACCGCCGCCGAACTGGTTGAGGCGACCATTGGACGTATTGAACGGCTGAACCCGGACCTGAACGCCGTAATCACCAGAATGGATGAGGAAGCGCGCGCGTCCGTCAAGCATGGGCGCCGCGAAGCCGTTAAAGATGCGCCCTTTTCCGGCGTACCCTTTTTGCTGAAGGACCTGATCGCCGAATATGCCGGCGTTGCCATCGCCGAAGGCAGCCGTTTTTTGGCTGACCGTTGTATATCCACGCAAGACAGCGAGCTGGTGGTGCGTTTGAAACGGGCTGGCGTAATTATCGCCGGCAAGACCAACACACCTGAATTTGGCTTGTTGCCGACAACCGAGCCGGCCTTGCATGGTCCAACCCGCAACCCTTGGGACATTACACGCACCGCCGGTGGCTCGTCCGGGGGCTCGGCCGCGGCAGTGGCGGCGGGTATCGTACCCATGGCGCACGCCAATGACGGTGGTGGTTCGATCCGCATTCCGGCCGCTTGTTGCGGCCTGTTTGGCCTGAAACCAACGCGGGCGCGCAACCCGATGGGCCCCGAATATGGCGATGCAGGCAGCGGCCTGGCGGTGGAACACGCGGTCACCCGCAGCGTCCGCGACAGCGCCGCCCTGTTGGACGCGACCGCCGGTCCAGCGCCCGGCGATCCTTACCATGCACCGCCCAAGGCGCGTCCCTATGTTGATGAAGTGGGGCGGGACCCGGGCAAATTGCGGATCGCGGCGTCCACCAAATCCTTGACCGGCGCAAGAATTCACTCCGAATGCCAGGCTGCAGTCGAGGCCACGGCGAAGTTGTGCGAGGAACTGGGACACATCGTCGAATGGACCGAGCCAAAATTCGATGAACTCCGCTTTCTGAAGGCCTTTGCCTTTGCCTGGACGGCCTTCGCCAGCTGGGCCATTCTCGGCTGGGCAGAGCGCTTTCAGCTTACTCCTACGGAAGATCAGTTCGAGCCCAATACCTGGCGTATGTTTCAAAACGGCGAGCGCCGGTCGGCGGGCGCCTATTTGCGCATGATGCAGGATATTCAGCAAGTCGCGCGGCAGGTCGCCGGATTTTTCGAAACCCATGATCTGACCTTGACCCCGACCATCGCCCGGCCACCGGCGCCCCTGGGATATTTCGCCTGGAACGGCGGCAACCGTGACGAATTTCTGCAGCATATCGGTGAATACTCGGGCTTCACCTCAATTGCCAACGGCACCGGTCAGCCGGCCATGTCCGTGCCGTTGCACTGGACCGCCGATAATTTACCGGTTGGGCTGCATTTCATGGCCCGTTTCGGCGCGGAAGACACGCTGTTTCGCCTCGCCGGACAATTGGAGCAGGCCTGCCCCTGGTCTCATCGCCGGCCGCCCATCGCGGCCTGAGCGCCTAGAGCATGTTTCTTCTAAACATGCTCGAACTCTTAAGAAAAGAGCCATTGAACCAATCACTTGGATCGCTAAAGCGAATACAATTGATCCGGATATTGGCGGAAAATGGCACTGGGATTATTGGGACCATGTGGCCCCATGGCAAATCATGGGGCCACACTCATCCGGTCGCATCAGAATCCATATTCCGAATTCAGCGATTTTCTTTCGGCCGGCGCAGAAGACTGAATAGTTTTGTAATCTGCTATTTTTTCTCCGCGCGGAAGGGTTTGTGGCAGCCGCCACAAGCCTTGCCAACGGCGCCGATGCCGCCCTTTAGACCTTCAAGGCCGGTGCCCGCAACTTTCACCAAGTCCTCAAGCGCCGCCTTTAGGGCCTTGGATTTGTTGGCAACGTCGGGATAGGTGCTCCAGATTTCTGGTTTGGCGCGGGTCTTTGTGCCAAGGACATCGTTGCCGGAACCCTTAATCCACATGGAACTGGTGTCCAATTTCGCCAGCGCAAGCAGGCCGTTTGCCGCGCCCTCGGCCACTTTGGCGTCATAGGCCATCTCGCCTTTGGCCATGCCACCTAGCTGGCCCATGTAAAAACCGTTGAGTTTCATCACGGCCTGCCGGGCTGCAACAGGTCTGTCCATATCCGCGGCCTGGGCGCCTGCCGCCGGCACAGCCATGACAGCGAGTGCAACCCCCGCAATTCTTAGTGCTTTCAGCATTTTCATTTGCATCCCCTTGCTTCTACTTGTTTCGGATTTCATTTTTGGAGTTTCAGCTTAACTTGTGCATAAATGAACTGCTATTAGAAAAAATTGCACATGGTATTGTGCAAAACTGCACAGTTGACTGCCTGGATCGGGGAATGATTTGGCGTGGGATGATTTACGATATGTGTTGGCGGTGGCGGAGCAAGGTACCCTGAGCGGTGCGGCGCGTGTGCTTGGGGTCAACCATTCCACGGTTCTGCGGCGGATTTCCGCATTCGAAGACGAAAAGAGCGTGCGGGTTTTTGAGCGATCGAGCTCGGGCTATGTGCTGACGCCTGAAAGCCGCCACCTGCTGGCAACATTGCAGACCATTAAGGATCGGGTAGACGATCTCGACCGCTCCATAGCTACCCAGGGTCTGGAACTCGATGGACCGGTCCGCATCACGACAAGCGACAGCATCGCCACCGCGGGATTGAACCGTTATGCCGCATCCTTTCAAGCCCAGCATCCTGGCGCCGTCGTTGAACTCAACATTACCAACAGCTATGTGAATTTTTCCCAAAGGGATGCGGACGTCGCCGTCCGCCCGGCGTCCGAGCTGCCGCGGGAACTGGCGGGCGAACGCGCCTGTGAATTGTTGCTGCGCGTTTACGCCACACCGCAATATCTGGCGCAAAACCGAGGCAGCCATTACGACGGTGTTAAATGGCTGGGCGTCGCCCCGCCCCTCACTGCAACAATGGTCGGTGACTGGCAGCGGCAAAACCTGTCGGAATCCAGCATCGTCCTCAGATCAAATTCTTTTGTCGGGTTGCGCGATGTCGCGGAAGCCGGGCTGGGTATGGCGCTGCTCCCTTGTTGCTTGGGAGACCCCTCACCCCATCTGATCCGCGCCGACGCTTTCCCGGAAACGTTGGTGACCTCTATCTGGGTGGCGACGCATAAGGATATGTTTGGTTCAGCCAAAGTGCGGTCGATCCTGGCATGGTTTGCCGATGCAATCCGCAACGAGGCTGATTTATTTGAAGGGCGCGCCGTGACCGAAAAATCCGGTCGATAGCAAGGACCATTGGTAAAATGTGTGAACCTTCCCGCATCATGTTCTAAACTGGCATCGATATACGATACCGGATGGGGAGGCCCGAGCCAATGAGCGACCTTCAAGCACAATTTGCCGGCACTCAGGATGTGCTGGAACAACACACTTTCGAGATCCCCCGTCTGCAAACCTATATGGAGGAACATGTTGAGGGTTTTTCCGGCACCATAGCATTGAGCCAGTTCAAGGGTGGGCAGTCCAACCCAACCTATCGCATCGATGCCGGCGGTCAATCCTATGTGCTGCGGCGCAAGCCGCCGGGCCTGCTGCTGCCATCCGCCCATGCCGTGGACCGGGAATACCGGGTCATCACCGCGCTAGGGGGGACAGACGTGCCGGCGCCCAGGACTTATTGCTTGTGCGAAGACGAAACGGTGATCGGAACGGCGTTCTACATCATGGAAATGGTACAGGGCCGGATTTTATGGGATTCCACCCTACCGGATATGAACCGGGCGCAACGTGGCCAGATCTACCAAGCGATGAATGAAGCCATGGCCGCCTTGCACAAGGTGGACTATGCGGCCATCGGGCTGGGGGATTTCGGCAAAGTCGGCGAATACCGCGAACGGCAGATCCATCGATGGAGCAAGACCTACCGGATTTCCGAAGGCGAGCAGATCCCGGAGATGGACCGATTGATCGAATGGCTGCCCCGGAACATCCCGGAAGGGGATGAAACCACCCTGATTCATGGTGATTTCCGTATGGACAACATGGTCTTTCACCCGACCGAGCCCAGGGTTGTCGCCCTCCTCGATTGGGAATTGGCCACTCTTGGCCATCCGGTGGGTGATTTCACCTATACCTTGATGGGCTGGCGCCTGGGCAAGGATCTGTTTCGCGGCATTGCCGATGCGGATCTATCAAGCCTGGGTATTCCGACAGAGGAAGAGTATATCGCGCGCTATTGCGAATTGACCGGGCGTGGTGGCATTCCGCATCTGGAATGGTATCTGGCCTATAACATGTTCCGCTTGGCGGCTATTTTGCAGGGTATCGCCAAGCGGGCGCAAGACGGCACCGCGGCCAGCCCGCACGCCGTCGAACAAGGCCGCCGCGCCCGCCCGCTGGCCGAGGCGGCCTGGCGACAAGTAGAACGTCTGGCTGGATAGCCCAGGGCACATTTGCTTCAAATGTGCGCAGGCTTTTCAAGGGCGAGCAATTGCACCAATTACCTGGGTCGCGTTAGCGACTCCAATTGGTTGAAAATTGCTCTAGTTTACAGTCAGGCCTGATGGAACGGGTAACCGAGTATGAGCAATATGACCGAAAATCAAAACGCGACAATCCCCGTACGCGAGGCGCATCGACTGGATGAAGGCAAACTGCAGGCTTATCTGGCCGCCCATATGGAGGGCATCGGCGATGATTTCAGCCTGCGGCAATTCGCCGTCGGTCAATCCAATCCGACCTATATGATCGCTACCGGCGGGCGGGAATTCGTCCTGCGCAAGAAGCCGCCCGGCAGGCTGTTGCCCTCGGCGCATGCGGTTGACCGGGAATACCGGGTGATGACCGCCCTTGGCGGCTCGGACGTTCCGGTCCCCAAGACCTATCTGTTGTGCGAAGATGACAGCGTTCTGGGCACCGCGTTTTTTGTCATGGACAAGGTCCCCGGCCGGGTCCTCGACGATCAATTCGCGCCCGCCTTCAGCCCGACCGAGAGGAGCGCGGTCTACGGTCATTTGCTGGAGGTGCTGGCGGCCTTACACGCGGTCGACTACGAAGCCGTGGGCCTGGGCGATTTCGGCCGGCCGGGGAATTACTACACCCGTCAGATCAACCGGTGGACGAAGCAGTATATTGCTTCGCAAACCGACGAAATTCCGGCCATGGATCATTTGATGAAATGGCTGCCGGAAAATATTCCCGTCGATGACATGACCACCCTGGTGCATGGGGATTACCGCCTTGGCAATACCATCGTGCACCCAACCAAGCCGCGCATCAACGCTGTGCTGGATTGGGAATTGGCCACCCTCGGCCATCCACTGGCAGATCTGGCCTATTGCTATGTCGCCTGCTTCATGGGCACAGGCGAGATTTTGGATTTGCTGCCTGGCTTGCCGGATGAGGATGCATTCGTCGGTCGGTATTGCGAACTGACCGATCGGGGCGGCATTCCTGATTGGACCTTCTACAAGGTATTCCAGTTGTTCCGTCTGGCGGCAATCGTCCAGGGCGTTTACAAGCGTGGCCTGGAC
Organism: Pseudomonadota bacterium; assembly: GCA_027623205.1. Classification (GTDB taxonomy): domain Bacteria; phylum Pseudomonadota; class Alphaproteobacteria. The sequence continues at coordinate 5,877 of JAQBYC010000096.1, forward strand.
GGCATCTCTTCCTCGGCCAAGGCGGTCACCTATGGTGACAAATGCCGCAACCGCGCCGTCGCCGCCTGGCAGATGGTAACCGGGTAGATGGTTGGATCCGGTTGAACCGGAACGGCCCTACGCCGCCGCGGCCAGTTTGAAGTCCATGGCCTGACAGGCCTGTTCCAGGGCCGCCACGCCGTCCGCCGACAGGGGCATGATGGGCGGGCGCATGTTGCGCCAGGCCCCGTTGCCGGTGTGCTGCGCCATCAATTCCTTCATGGCGGGCACGGCGCCATGGGCTTGCAGCATCAGACGGGTCGCCGTCGCGACTTCCTGGGCGGCCTCGGCGCCGGCGGCGTCGCCGGCAAGGTGGGCGGCATAGACCGCCTGGCATAAATGGGAGGTGGCATTGCCCGTGGCGGTGATGCAGCCCGCCCCGCCTTCCTTCAGGGCTGCCAGCAAATATTGCTCGGTTCCGGCGAAGGTGCGGAAGCCGGGGATCGCGCGGGCCACGGCCTGCATGTCATCCCAGTTGCCGGAAGAATCCTTCACGCCCACGACAGTCTCGGGATAGGCTGCATTCAGGCGCACCAACAGGTTGGTGCCGATATCCAGTCCGGTCATCGCGGGGAAGTCATAGACCACGATGCGCATGCGGTCATCGGCCAGTTTCTGGATCACATGGTCGTAACAGGCGAACAGGCCGTCGTCGCTCACGCCCTTGTAATAGAAGGGGGGCAGCATCAGGATCTGGTTGAAGCCGGCGTCCAGGGCCGCCCTGGTTAGTGCAAGGGTGTCGGGCAGGGCGCAACAGCCCGTACCGATCATCAGGCGCTCTGTGGCAATGCCGGAACAGGCGGCGGCGGCGATCACGTCCAGGCGCTCCGCGGTGGAAAAGGAATTGGCTTCGCCCGTGGTGCCCAGCACCGCGACACCGTCACAGCCATTGCCGAGGAGCCATTTATGGTACGCCACCATCGCGTTCAGGTTAACCGTCAGATCGTCATGCAGGGGCGTAACGGCGGCGCTCCAGACGCCGGAAAGGGGATCGCTCATTTTTGTCGGCTCCAAGAATTAAGGCTCTTGATCGAGAACGTGATGTTCCAATGGTCCCGCATGCCGTTCACTGATGCAACGGCCGCGAACCGAAATACCGGCCCGGTGTACACTATCTGGGTCACCGCTGACCAGGGGGTGCCAATGGGGCAGCGGTTTACCTTCCGCCAACAGGCGGTAGGCGCAGGTCGAAGGCATCCAGACCAGTTCCGAGACATTCTTGGGGTTGAGCACCACGCAATCGGGCACCAGGGTGGCGCGACGTTCATAATTGCCGCAACGACAGGCGCCAATATCAAGTAGTCGGCAAGCGACATTGGTAAAGGCCAACTCGCCCGTGTCGATATCTTCCAGCTTATGCAGGCAACATTTGCCGCAGCCGTCGCATAGGGACTCCCATTCCTGCTGCGACATCTGATCGAGCTTTTTGTGCTGCCAAAAAGCCGATTCGCCCTTCGGCCCGATGTTAGCCATGGTGACGGTTAATGAAGGCCTTGATGCGCGGTGCGATGTCCGAACGCCAGCGGCGACCGTTGAAGACGCCATAGTGGCCCACATCGGGTTGTTCCCAATGCGCGCGCATGGCCGCGGGCAGGGCGCTGCACAGGTCCTGGGCCGCCTTGGTCTGACCAACGCCGGAGATATCGTCCTTGGCGCCTTCCACGGTCATCAGGGCGCAGGCGGTGATGGCGGACGGCTCAATCAGCGTGTCCCGGTGGTGAAACGTGCCCACCGCCAGTTGATGTTCTTGGAAAACCCGCTGCACGGTTTGCAGATAATACTCCGCCGGCAGGTCCATGACGGCGCGATATTCGTTGTAAAAGGCCCGATGCTGATCGGCGCCATCGCCGTCGCCGCGCAGCAGATTTTGGTATAGCCGCATATGGGCGCCCACGTGATTATCCAGGTTCATGGTCATGAAACCGGACAATTGTACAAAGCCCGGATAAACCCGGCGCATGAATCCCGGGTTGGGCGCCGGCACCCGTTGGATCACGGTTCGTTCGAACCAGTCCAGGGAATGGCTTTTAGCCAGTTCATTCGGGGTTGTGGGATTGATCCGAGTGTCGATCGGCCCGCCCATCAAGGTCATGCTGCGCGGTGTAACCGGATCGCCCGCGGCGGACAGGAACGCCACCGCCGCCAATAAGGGAACGGAGGGTTGGCAAACCGCCAGGGCGTGGCTGCCTGGGCCGATAATGCGCAGAAAATCCAGCAAATAGTCGATGTAGTCGTCCAGGTCGAAGGCGCCGTCCCGCAGGGGCACTCGTGCCGCATCGCGCCAATCGGTGATGTAGACATCGTGATCGGGCAGCATGGCCCGCACCGTATCCCGCAACAGGGTGGCGAAATGGCCACTCAAAGGCGCCACGATCAATAGACGGGGATGGCCCAGGGCGCCGGTCTCGTCGCCGGCCCGTACGAAACGTTTCAATTGACCAAAAGGCAGACGCGCGACCACGTCTTCATGAACGGCGACGATTTCGCCATCGATTTCGGTGCTGGTCAGGCCAAAGGCCGGTTTCTGATAATGCCGGGTGCCGGCCTCAAATATTTCGCAGGCCGCGGCCATGGCCCGGCCCGCGGGCGTATAGCCCAACGGGTTCAAGGGATGCCGCAACATCAGATGGCCGGCCTCGGCGGTGAAGCGAAGCGGCATCATCACCGCCTTCTGAAAGTCGTGCATATGATAGATCACGCATCAATACCCTTGGTTACTGGCCAGCACCCGAAGGCCGGCGGCGACATCTAAACAGTGATCATGCTGCAATGCAATAAAAAGCCTCGGGAAGATGATGCGGCGCAACGTGAAAAAGCCTCAAGCCCTGATCGGTGATCGTTATGAGTAAATTCTGCGTAGTGACTCAATCCTTGCCTTTTTACGTAGTGACTCACTCGTTGCCTTGCTGTCTTCTATTTGGCGACCCGGTTCTGATTTGGCTCCCATCTTGTCCAGCACCGCGACCACTTTCTCCTCGAACTGCTGCGGTGAATACGGTTTCCGAATATAGGCACTGACATCTAACTCGCTTGCTGCCCTGACGGATTCCACGTCGGCATTGCCTGTAACCATTATGAATGGCATCTTGGGATGGATCGTGCGGATTTGTTTAAGCAGCTCCAGACCAGACATGCGAGGCATGCGCCAATCGCAGACGACGAGATCGACGTGGGCGCCCGAGGCCTCCAGAAACTCCTGGGCTTCGCAACCATCATTGGCCGTAAAAACCTGGTGCACCCCCAGTCCGGATAGAATCATTTTTGTCAGGTTCCTCGCCTGGGATACATCATCCACGATCAGAACCGTAATTTCGCTCATTTTCCTCGTCATACAGCTAGTCCATTTTTATCCGAGTTAACACTGCACGGGACTGCTGCGCGCAATTGCGCGCCGTATCGTTTATCAAGTGCCGTGATGGCCTTTGTTATGGCGGTTTCGATGTTCGGCACGAGTTCAAGCGCCATTGTCCTGTGCCCGTCGCCGCAGGCCGCCTCAAGACCGGCGGAGACAGCTTGGACCTGGCACATGCCGAGGCTGCCACCAGTGCTTTTCATAATGTGCGCCAGCTCGCCAATCTCGTCCAAGGCACCATTCTCCACCGCAATCTTCAGGCTATCAAGGCATTCCCGGGCGCCCTGGACCTGGGCATCTATTAGCTCCCTGAATTGTTCCGCCGGTAGAAAATTTTCCCAGTCATCCAGAACTTTACCGTCAAGGATGGGATCCCCGGCCGCGTCGGCTTGGGTTTCACCTTGACTATTAATTCCGGCAACATGATCGCGATCCTCAGGGCGAGTCAGATCGACTTCATGGTCAGGCAGATCGGGGCCAAGCTGCTCATCGCGTCTTCCCCATCTACTTACCGCAGCCAGCAATTTGTCCCGATCCAACGGTTTGGAGACATAGTCGTTCATGCCTGCCGCAAGAAACTTTTCCTTGTCGCCCTTCATGGCATTTGCGGTCAATGCGATAATCGGTATGCGGCCCCGGGCACCCGGCATGCGACGGATCAATCTGGTCGCCTCAATGCCGGACATCACGGGCATATTGACGTCCATCAAGATCACATCACATGATAAGGTTTCGACCGCCTTGATCGCCTCGACACCGTTGCAGGCAATGTCGGTACGGTGGCCCAGTTTTTGTAACGTTCTGGTTGCCAGCAGCTGATTTACATAATTGTCCTCTACGATCAGGACATTCAACCGCGGCACGGTGCCAACCGCGGGCTGTGCCAAGGACATGGCCGCGGCTGGATCGGCAATTTCCGATTGCCTGCCGAACCGACCCGTAAACCATACAGTAGTGCCCTGGCCCACGGCGCTGTTCATGCCGATTTCGCCGCCAATTATTTCCGCCAGCTGTTTGCTGATTGCCAGGCCGAGACCTGTACCACCGAAGTCGCGCGTGGTTGAGGCGTCCGCCTGGATGAACTTTTCAAACAACTTAGGCTGGACATCTTCCGGGATACCAATACCCGTGTCGGAGACCTCAAACCGCAATTGAACGCCCGCGTCATCGCAATCCAGCATCTCGACCGAAATTCCGACCGAACCTTCACGGGTGAATTTCAGTGCGTTGCCCGCCAGGTTGAGCAGAATTTGGCGCAGTCTGCCGGGGTCACCATTGATAATGGCAGGGACGTCGGTTGTGATGGTGGTCTTGAATTCGAGGTTTTTGGCCGTTGCCTGGGGGCTTAGTAGGTCCGCGACACTTTGTATGGCGTGGCGCACATCGAAATCGACGAGCTCCAGGTCCAGCTTTCCGGCTTCCAGCTTGGAGAAATCCAAGATGTCATTGATGATAATGGTCAGGGAATCGGCCGACTGCCTGATGGCATCAACATATTGAGATTGATCTTTCGTCAGGTCTGTTTCGCTCAGAAGGCTCGACAGGCCGAGAACACCATTCATGGGCGTCCTGATTTCGTGGCTCATTGAAGCGAGAAATTGTGATTTGCTCTCGCTGGCGGCGTCTGCTTCCGCCTTGGCTTCCAACAGCATCGCTTCGTTCTGTTTCATCTTGGTGATGTCCAGATAGGTCAACATGCGCCCGCCGTCGGGCATGACCGTGCACTGGATCAACAGTGCTATGCCGTCTGCCCGTTCCAACTCCGTGGCTGGAAAACCCCCGGCTTGCAACGGTAATTCGCGAGTCTCCAGCCAGTCATCCCACTCCTCGTCAGCGACGTTGTAGATGCCATTGTATCGATTGAATTCCACCAGTTCACTGTATGGCCGACCCGGAATCAGTATTTCGGACGGGAGTCCCCAAATGCGTTGATAGGCTCGATTGGCGAGACGGACATTCAGATTCGAATCCAAAAGCAGGATGCCGTAATCAAGGGCCTCCATCACGGCTGTTAATTCCGCCGAAATGGCATCCTTGATGCCAAGCCTAAATTCAGCTTCCCGCGTGGACTGATCGGCTATTTGCGCCTGTCGCAGAAGCTCGGACTTAGCGCGGCTGTCGGCCTCTGCCCGATCCATTGCCAAGCTGATCCGCGCGATGGAGAATTCGTAGAGGCCGATATAGGTCAGCGCCATGGCGGTAACGTACCCGGCGGCACTGATGCATAGGATCAATGTGATCCCGCCCGTGTCACCGGTGCCAAAACTGCTGGGAAATTCATGGCCGAAAACATAAAGACCGCCCAGGATCATGAAGCCGAAGGCATAACTCAACAAGACAAGCAGGCGATAAAGACCATCGACGAAGAACATGGCGACGATTGGTACCGTCAGCGTCCACGACAGGGCCGGGGACTGAACGCCGCCATAGTGGTAGGAAACGAAGAAAATCAGGGCTATGAAATGCAGCAGCGATCCCAAGCCGACCTCGCGCTTGGCTTTGGTCCAGCGCAGTAACAAGGGGTACATCACGAAAAGAAGATCCGCGATCAGCAAGGTCCAAGCGGCCAGGCTGGGAAATTGTAGGATCAGCGATATCGCAACGACGGCACCGAACGGCGGACCGCAGACGTGGCTGACCACGAAAGCGCGCAACCGGAGATGCTCTTCCTCGGTATCCCGCAGTTCCTCTGGGATGAACCAATCCAGAAAACCAAAGAAACGCTGGATTATTAGATTGTCAAACATGATATTACGGCCTGATCACACCTGCGATGATCTTAAGTAAAAATATAATTGCCATGAAAATACTCACAAATCATTAAAGTTAATAAACTTATATTAGACGATTAGAAAAATGTAATCTTAGGCAAATGCAGTATTTATGTTAATATATGGTTAATTATATGTATTAAATGTAAGTATTATGTAATAATAATGAAAGAAAACGTAAAATACACAATAATAATTATTATTATCTCGTATATAAAAAAATATTATAAATATTATTTATATATTGTTGTATTTATTTATATATCTTATAATTCAAATATTTAATGTATTTAATATTAATGCATTATGCATTATTAAAACGTTATGGTTATTTAAAAATACACCCGTATATGAAAAATAATATAGTATTTTTCCATATAAAAGCATAATAAACTGTAGTTATTCTATAATAATTGATATTACTATTTATCTGTTGCTGCTTAGGGTGAACGATTACGCTTCGTCAGGTGGAGCCTATCTTTATAAGTTCGTTGTATGTTTGCTCGTAATAATTGCATGCCACTTGGATACGACGCTATGGTCTTTGCGCACGCCCATTGACAATCATTACGGGTAGTATTTGCGGGTCGTTTTGTTCCCGGACGAACGCGGATGGCATCAGCTATCAAGGTGATGTCCCGAGATGGGTCTATGGGCTTTGAGCAAATGGCCTGCGGGACAAAAGATTGGCAAGCTGCCTAGGCGGGGCGGTTGCCGGTCCAAGTCTTCAACCCGTCGAAGATTTTGTCGGGCAGGGCGGCAGTGTCATCGACCCGGCGCGCCTCGGCGCATCGTTGCGCGACGAAAGCGCCCAAGCCATGTTCCCCGCCGCAGTCATTCGGAACATCCCGCTTGCAGACTGGGATCAAATGAACAGTCTCGTGAGAGATTCCATCTAACCCCTGGAAATGAACTCCCGGATTTTGCTCGCCATATCCTCTGGCGCGGTCGTGGGGGCGAAATGGTGGAGATATTTACCATCCGGCCCCATCAAATAGATAAACGCAGAATGGTCCACGAAATAGTCGCCCGTGTCGTCGGGCGGACCCTTGCCAAAGAATACGCGATAGGCCTTGGCCACTGACTTGACCTGCGCCGTGCTGCCGGTTAGGGCGATAAAGGAGGGGTGAAAACTTCCAATATAACTGGCCAGAACGTCAACTGTATCGCGTTCCGGGTCCACGGTAATCATCAACGGCTGTACCTTGGTGCGCAATTGGCCCAGATTTTCCATGGCCTCTGAAATCATTTGCAACTCGGTCGGGCAGACATCAGGACAAAAGGTATAGCCAAACAACACCAGTAGATATTTGCCGCGAAAATCGCTGTCCCGCGTCGCTAGGCCTTTGTGATCGATCAGTTCGAAAGGCCCCCCGATACTTGGCAGGCCGGTGCCTGTCGTTTTCGGCCGCCCCTGATCGAGAAACAGGACATTGACGATTAAACCAAGAGCTACGGCGATCGCAGTCGCAGCGAGGAACAGCGTTGTGCGGGAAAATGCCATACTTTACCGGCCTAACCGTTTGGTTCTTCCGAACAGCCCCTGGGCCACCTTAGCCTTCCAACATTCGGCGCAGCAGGTCGATATCCTCTGCCAGGGTCGCGTCGGTCTGGCGCAATTCCTCGATGCGCTTCACAGCATGCATAACCGTGGTGTGATCCCGGCCACCGAACTTGCGCCCAATTTCGGGCAGAGAGCGGGTGGTCAGTTGCTTGGCCAGATACATTGCCACCTGACGCGGACGGGCTACGGCGCGGGCGCGGCGGGCGGAATGCATGTCCGCCAAACGAATATTAAAATGCTGCGCAACCTTTTTCTGGATTTCCTCGATCGTGACCCGACGGTCGTTGGCCCGCAGCAAATCCTGCAAGGCTTCCTGGGTCATCTCCAGATTGATCGGGCGGCCCACCAGATGCGAATGGGCGATCAGGCGGTTCAAGGCCCCCTCCAATTCGCGGACGTTGGAAGTAATGCGATGGGCCAGGAATTCCAGCACCTTGGGCGGGAAGTCGCCCACATTGGCGCGGGCCAGTTTGGCCTCGAGAATACCCAGGCGCAATTCGAAATCGGTCTGATGGATATCGACTACGAGGCCCCAGCCCAGGCGCGAGCGTATCCTCTCTTCCACGTCCTCCAAATCCGAGGGTGAGCGGTCAGCCGAAATGACGATCTGCTTATTCTGATCAACCAACTCGTTGAAGGTATGGAAGAATTCCTCCTGCGTTGAATCTTTGCGCGAGAAAAACTGCACGTCGTCGATCATCAACACATCTGCCGAGCGGAAGACCTGCTTGAACGCCATGGTTTCCCGGTCCCGCAGGGCCCGCACAAATTGGTACATGAAGCGTTCCGCCGACAGATAAATCACCTCACGGCCGGGATCACGTTCGTGAATATGCCAGGCGATGGCGTGCATCAAATGGGTTTTGCCCAGGCCGACACCACCATAGAGAAACAGGGGATTAAAATTAACCGAGGCCGTATCGGCGACCCGGCGGGCCGCGGCATAGGCCAATTCGTTTGATCTGCCGACCACGAAGGAATCAAATTGATAACGCGAATCCAGAGCCGAACCCATGCGCAGCGCGCGCGATTCCAAGGCTGCGGCCCTCACAGGCGTTGGCGTGTTATCGGTTGCCACGCCTGTATCATTCCGATCCGCCGCGCCGGGTGCTGCCCGATCAGCGCCTGAATGCACAGCAATCTTGATCTCGCGTACCGTCTTGTCTTCGGCTTGCCAAAAGGCGCGAATACGTTCGCCATAATGGGACAGCACCCAATCTCGCATGAACCGGGTCGGCGCCTGCAAATGGGCCATGCCCTCGTCGATCCGTTCGAACATCAATGGCCGCAACCAGGAATTATATGCTGCGTCGCCAAATTCGGACCGCAATCGGGTGCAAACCCTTTGCCATTGACCGGCATACTCTTGGTCCATGAACTCGCCCTCTATGCAACTTTTTGCCTGGTCCGAATATGTCCGGGCCGGAAAATCCTATTTCTTACTATGTTGCCGGGAGACGACGGGCTGAATACAATCCGACGGCAACCGCGACGTATACGGCAATAGTCCGCCGGACCAACCATGATCAAAAACTGCGTAATGAACCCGCCGTCGATTGCTCTGCGCCAATATACCCCCCGTGCAACCACGACTGCCATGCTTCGCGTATTGACCTACGCTTCATTCTGCCGTGGCCCGGTCCTTATTTATAGTTCAATCAAAAATCTTATGAAATACATAAACTCGAATTTTTTTATTTTAATTTTCAGTATTGCAATAATAACACGTAGAATTCGCTGACTAGAACGCACAAATAAATCAAACTATTCATTTGTTATGACTTCACGTTCCCGCTCCGGCAGGGCATGCATACGGTACTTGGCGGAGGCCATGGGTGCAATAGGGGGAAATGGAGAACAGTGAAAATTCTTCTCGCTTGAATGTAGATCGGGTCGCCCCACCTACCAGATATAGATAAGCCTTCCATCTGGCGATTGGGGTAATCAAATTTTCCATAAAAAATGACTGCCGCATCTGTCGGATGCGGTCTGGAAAAGCGTGATTTTAAATTTACTGACCACGGCCACAGCTGAACTGCAATGACGAATCGCTCAACCAAGTAGGGGCCCAGACGCCATACCTACTCCATTACCGGGCCTGACATTGTCGTCATCACACCACTGACGGTGCTCCGGTGTTATTCCGCGGCGCCCATGGCGCCGACCAGCCGGGTCAGGCGGGAAATTCGCCGGGCCGCTGTGTTGGGTTTTAAGATACCCAATTGGCTACTGCGCGACAGCACCGGTTCGACAGCCTTCAAGGCAACCAGGGCGGCATCTCTATCGCCGGCGGCGAGAGCATCTTCTACTTTGCGCACGAAGGTGCGCACGCGGCTGCGCCGGTTACGGTTGACGATCGTACGCCGTTCAGCTTGCCGCAGTCGTTTTCTTGCTTGTTTGCTATGGGCCATGTCTGACTTTTCTATATCAATTTTACCCGAATTTCGGGACGCGCGCGGTTATAGACGCGGCGTGAAGCGGGGTCAAGCCGGCTTCAGCTATCGGGCCGGCCTTCATCGGGATCATAAATCGAACGGCGGCGCCACCATAACAGTTCACCGCGCAAAAATGCCTGGGCCAGGTCATTTTCGGGGCCCGCGAAGAACTGTGCCGCTGGCGCCTGCTCCTTCAAACGGCCCCTGTGTAGGAACAAAACCTCATCGGCCAATCGCCGGGCCTGGTGCAAATCATGGGTCGTCATGATCACCTTTGTGCCCTGGACCGCAGCTTCTTTGATGATTTCCTCGATTACGTGGGTTGCGGCCGGATCCAGATTGGCGCTGGGTTCGTCCAGCAACAGCAGTTCCGGCCGTGTGACCCAGGCCCGGGCCAATGCTAGGCGCTGTTGTTCGCCAAAAGACAATAATCGGGCCGGACGCTGGGCATAGCGGCTCAAACCCGCCTGGGCCAGTGCCTCGTCAACCCGCCGCCCGCGCTCGGCGGCCGGCAATTTCTTGCTCTTCAGCGCAAAGGCGACGTTGGCCCAAACCGACCGGCGCAGTAATACGGGCCGTTGCAGGACCATGGCCTGATGTTTTCCGCGCAAACCGGGATCCGCCCCACCTGCCCAGCGTACCGTGCCGCGATCAGGTGTGATCAGGCCGTGGCACAATTTCAGCAACAGGCTCTTACCGGCGCCATTGGGACCGATAATTACGCTGCAGCCAGCCAGCGCGGTAAAGCGGCAGCTCAAATCCTTGATGACCCGTTTGCCCCCGGCGGTTAACGAGACGTCGTGAAGTTCCAGGGGTAATGTTTTGGCGGAAGACCTCATGGCCCCATGTTGCCGGTAAATTGCTCATTGGTGAAGGGCTACCATTTCTGGGCATGAAAGCTATGCTGATGCCGCAGGCAGCAGGGGACGTTCATATGACCACCATCTTGATCTCGTCGCGTCAGGACCCGATCGACCTTTGGCGTGAGGCCCTGGCTGCGGAAATGCCGGAATTGGAAGTCCGGGCCTATACCGAAATTGGTGACCCGTCAGAGGTCGATTACGCCCTGGTCTATTGGCCCCCGCACGGCCTGATAGCCAGCCTGCCCAACGTGAAAGCGGTGCTATCCATTGCTGCCGGATGCGACCACATTCTGGCCGATTCGCAATTGCCTCCCGATCTACCCATCGTGCGCATGGTGGACGATTACCTGGCCGCCATGATGGCCGAATACGCCGTCTATGGTGTGCTGCATTTTCACCGGGACATGCACTACTACCGGCAGGAACAACTGGCGAAACGATGGAGCCGGGGCTGGCCCCAGTACACCCCGGATACAGCTGTCGGAATATTGGGGTTGGGCGCCATTGGCGGCGACTGCGCGCGCAAACTTGGCGCCCTCGGCTTTCAGGTTCATGGTTGGTCGCGCGGCCCGAAAAACATGCACGGCGTGGCTTGCCATCATGGCGCCGACGGCTTACTGGCGATGGCAGCTCAATGCCGTTTTCTGGTTTGCGTCCTACCTCTGACGGGGCAGACCAAAGGCATCATGAACGCCCGCCTGCTGTCCGCCATGCCCGCAGGAGGCTTTGTGATCAATATCGCGCGTGGCGGCCATCTGGTCGACGATGATCTGCTGGCGGCCCTGGAGAGCGGCCATCTTGGCGGCGCCTTTCTGGATGTCTATAACGAGGAGCCCTTGCCGCCCGGCCATCCCTATTGGCATCATGATAAGATATGGATGACCCCCCATGTGGCTGGCGAACTGGTGCCCCGGTCCTGCGCCAAGTCTGTTGCCGCCAATATCCGCCGGATCGAGGCCGGACAACCGGTGCCGGATCTGCTGGACAAGGTACGGGGATATTGACGCATATTTCGCCCGGCCGGCTGGTTCGGCTCATCGGATAAAAAGCATGATCATGATCGTGATCTCTGGCTGCTTTCGTTTTGCCCCCGCACAGCGCGCCGCCGCGCTCTCTGCCGCCCTGGTCATCGCCGCTGAAACGCGCAAGGAAGAGGGCTGCATCACCTACGGCTTTTTTGCCGATGTGGAGGATGAAAACTCCTTTCGCATCTTCGAGGAATGGCAGTCCCAGGCACATTTGGACGCCCATTTCCAAACCGCCCATATCGCGCGTTTCCGTGCGACGGTAGCAGCCCTGGGGCCGTTGCATCGGAACGTCAGCCGCTATGTGGTGGACGAGGTTGCGACGCTTTAGGCGCGAAGGTCCGAAATACACCCGAGGCAGTGAAAATCAATTCGCCGTCGGCGAAGGCTTCCGCCGCGGCAAATGCCATGTCGCCGTCACGGCCGGACAGCCAGGCTGAGCCTTCAAGCCAGGCACCGGCTTCAACCGCGCCGATCAGATCGCAGATCATGCGAATGGTCACCCCGCGCAGCTTGGTCTCGTGCCGGACGGCAGTGGCGAGAAGGCCGTCGGCGAAGGACGACATCATGCCGCCGTGCAGGCTTCCGTGGGCATTGCAATGGCGCTGCTGGACCCGCAGGCCATGCCTGAACCGTCCGCTTTCCAGTTGGTGAAAATACGGGCCATTGTGGGTCGTATATGGTCCGCGTGCGCGTGAAAGCACAAAACCCGGAGGTGGATTGGCCGCGAATTCATCTTTCATCGCATCATTATTTTATAAAGGCGCCCAGGCTGCAATGACCAGCGCTCCGGAAAATATCAACCAGGCCAATAACGCAATCCCAGCGGCCACCCGACGCCTTCCAGCAGTGCGATCGGCACGGCACATATCGTTTCCTGCCGAATCCCTGATGCCCGGTTGGCGCTGGACCGGGATGCCGGCCCGGCGCGGAGGCAAAGCTCACTTCGCGCGGCACCAGCAGGGTCCAGGCGCCATCGATGATAGCGAAGGCCCGCTCCGTGGCGCAAGGCCCGATGGTTAGACCATTTTCGAGATTCATTGAGTCGCCGAGCCACCCGCTCCCCCTCC
>JAQBYC010000097.1 GCA_027623205.1 Pseudomonadota bacterium
CCGAGATGTCCCTGCTGCGCGCAAATCATCGATGCAACAAAACAACCAAGGAAACGTTTATGACGCAGTAGTGCTAGAAGAGCGGCTCGCCTAAATGTGCTTCAGGCCGTGGTGATAATCTGCTCGTAGGCCGGCAAGGTCAGGAAGTCCTGGAATTCATCCTCGGTCACCATCTGCAGGAACAACGCCCCGGCCTCGGCATACTTGCCGTTGCCGTAAACATCGGCGCCGACCTCGTTGCGGATCTTTTCCAATTCTTCCGCCATGGCATCACTGACGGTGTCCGCCGTGATCGCCGGGCCATCGGTGAAGCGGGCCTCATGCTTCAGCCATTGCCAAACCTGCGCCCGGGAAATCTCCGCCGTGGCGGCGTCTTCCATCAAATTGTATAAAGGCACACAGCCGTTGCCCCGCAGCCAGGCTTCCACATACTGGGTGCCGACGGAAAGATTCATGCGCAGGCCGTCTTCCGTGATGGTGCCGGTGTGCACCTGCAACAGATCGGATTGAACGACATTGACGTCCTGGCGCTGGCGGCTCAATTGATTGTCGCCCGTCATGCCGGCGTCAAATACCTCCCTGGCGATGGGTACCAGGCCCGGATGCGCCACCCAGGTGCCATCATGGCCGTTTCCGACCTCGCGTTCCTTGTCCGCACGGACCTTGGCGAGCGCTGCGTTGTTGGCCTCCTCATCATTCTTGATGGGGATCTGCGCCGCCATGCCGCCCATGGCGAAGGCGCCCCGGCGGTGGCAGGTTTTGATCAACTGCAGGCTATAGGATTGCAGAAAATGGCTGGTCATGCCCACCTGGGCCCGATCCGGCAGCACAAAGTCCGGCCGGTTCCGGAATTTCTTGATGTAGCTGAAGATATAGTCCCAGCGGCCGCAATTCAGGCCGACGATATGATCGCGCAACTCGTACAAAATCTCGTCCATCTCGAACGCCGCCATGATGGTTTCGATCAGGATCGTGCTCTTGCAGGTCCCGTTGGCGATGCCTAGTTGTGCCTGGGCCCAGACAAAGACGTCGTTCCACAGACGGGCTTCCTGGTGATGCTCCATTTTTGGCAGATAGAAATATGGTCCCGTCCGGTTGGCCAGCAATTGTTTGACATTGTGGAAGAAATACAAGCCGAAATCGAACAGACCACCGGACATGCGTTGGCCGTCAACGGTCAAATGCGCTTCTTCCAGATGCCAGCCGCGGGGCCGCACCAACAGCGCGGCGATGCTATCGTTCAGGGCATAGACCTTGCCGTTGCCGGGGTCGGTGAAGTCGATGTTTTTGGCGATGGCGTCACGCAGATTGATTTGCCCTTCGATCATATTGGACCAGGTCGGGGCGGTGGCGTCCTCGAAATCAGCCATGAAGACATTGGCGCCGCAGTTCAGGGCGTTGATGATCATCTTGCGGTCTACCGGACCGGTAATTTCCACCCGCCGGTTCATCAGATCATGCGGGATCGAGGTGATGGTCCAATCGCCATCACGGACGGATTTGGTTTCGGGCAGGAAATCAGGCAGCCAGCCAGCATCAATCTTGGCCTGCATCTCGTCCCGATAGGCGAGCAGGTCGCGACGGCGCTGGCCAAACTTCCGCTCCATGGCGGCGAGAAAGGCAAGCGCGTCCGGCGTGAGGATGCTGTCGTAGCCATCGCCGATGGGGCCCAGGACGGCCACGCCATCGGGTATGGGAAGGGCGGCATTCTCGCTCATATTACTCATTCCTAATTCTGATCTGGTCACCCGCGGGGGGCCGCGGAGTTGTGCCAAGGCGGGCCCTGTTTTGCAAGTCATTCTTGGGCTAAATGGCGACATTATTTGCCTTGCGGGCGGGCGTAGTGAAACAATGGGGCCTGACAATGGCAATAGGCGGGATTATGACGGTGCGCCAGAATATTTTCGCGACCGCGCCGCCATTGCGTCCTCGCATGCAGGCATGCGAGCATCGATCAGGATATCCGGGCAGGCACCCTTGTTGAACGGAATTACGCCATGAGCACGCGATTTGGCCGTTTGGCTGTCTACCCCCGCCTGCCGCTGTCGGTCCTGCCGACGGTGATAGAGCCGGCGCCAAGACTGTCGGCGGAACTGGGCCTGAAGCTGTCTATCAAACGGGACGATCTGACCGGCCTGGCCTTTGGCGGCAACAAAACCCGGCAGCTGGAATTCTATTTCGGCGCGGCCCAGGCGGCGGGCGCCGACACCATCGTCATTACCGGCGCGGTTCAGTCGAACTATGTTCGGGTCGCCGCCGCCGCCGCCGCCCGCCTGGGCATGGAGGTGCATGTCCAGGCCGAGGAACGGGTGCCCGACATGGATGCCCTGTACCACCAATCCGGCAATATCCTGCTGGGCGATCTGCTGGGCGCCGTGCGCTACAGCTATCCCGATGGGGAGGATGAAGCTGGCGCGGACCGGGCCGTCCAGGCTATCGCCGATACCCTGCGGGCCCAGGGCAAGCGCCCCTACGTCATCCCCCTCGCACCTGGCCACCCGCCCTTGGGCGCCCTGGGATATGTCCTGGCGGCGGCCGAGATCGTGGACCAGTTGCAGGCCAGCGGAACCAGGATCGATGCCGTCGTTGTGGCATCCGGCAGCGGTTTTACCCATGCCGGGCTGTTGTTTGGCTTGCGCGCCCTGGGTCAGGACATCGCCGTGCATGGCATTTGTGTGCGCCGGGCGGCCCCGGCGCAAGTCCAGCGGATTGCCGGGCATTGCCGTGAACTGGCCGGCATGCTGGGATTGGCCGAAGTGGTGTCGGACCGGGACATCAGGCTGTTCGATGGGGTGTTGGCGCCAGGCTATGGTCAATTGAACCCCGCCACGGCGGACGCCATTGTTTTGGCGGCGCGCTGCGAAGGCTTGTTCCTGGATCCACCCTATACCGGCAAGGTCATGGCGGGCCTGGTGGCTCTGGCGGCGAACCGGACCTTGGCTCAGGACGCCAACGTGTTGTTTCTCCACACCGGCGGTACCCCGGCTTTGTTCGCCTATGGCCCGCAGTTGCAGGATTGGCTGAAACCATGAAGATCGCGGTAGTCGGTGGCGGCCACGGCTGTTACGCGGCCGCGGCGGATCTCACCGAACAGGGCCATCAGGTGCGATTTTGGCGCCGCGACGGCGCAGCCCTTTCAGCCGTCCTGGATGCGGGCGCCATTCGCCTGATCGATGCCGCGGGGGAACGTTCGGTGCCCCTGCATTGTGTGACCACCGATCTGGCCGAGGCCTTGAGCGGCGCCGAACTGGTCCTCTCGCCGTTGCCCGCCACGGCGCAGGTCGCGCTGGCGGCGGATCTGGCGCCTCATCTGGCGACCGGTCAGGTGCTGTTCATCCCGCCGGGCACCCTGGGCGCGATCCCCATGGCCCGGGCCATTCGCCAAGCCGGCAACCGATCCGATCTGGCCTTTGTCGAGGCGGGTACGCTGCCCTATCTGGCGCGGCTGCGGGGTGAAAACGTCGTGGCGATCTCCGCCCGGGCCACGCGCCTGCCGGCCGGTGCTTACCCGGCGCGGCTAGCGGAACAGGCTTTGGCCATGGTGGCGGGCGCATTCCCCGCTGTTGAACCGGTTTCGGACGTCCTGGACGCCGCATTGATGAACGCGGGACCGGTCATTCATCCGCCCCTGATCATGATGAACGCTGGGCCTCTACAACATTTCGATGCCTGGGACATTCACAAAGAAGGCACCCAGCCTGCAATCAGGGCCGTTACCGACGCCCTGGATGGCGAACGGGTCGCCCTGCGCATTGCCTTGGATTACGGCGGGCCGCATTTTCCCTTGGCGGATCATTATGACGGCAACCGGCCTGAATGGATGTACGGCAACGCGGCCCATGAAAAGTTGACGGATTCCGGCGATTGGCGGGAACATATCGATCTGACCAGCCATCGTTATCTGCGCGAGGACGTGGCCATGGGCCTGGCCCTGCTGGTCTCCATCGCCGATTGGGCCGGGGTGGCCTGTCCGGTCGCCAAGGGCCTGCTGGCCATGGGATCGGTCATCTGCGGCGAGGATTTCCGCCATGGCCCGCGCACTTGGGAGGCCATGGGCCTGGCTGAATTGAACCGGGCGGAACTTCGGGCCCTGTTGCAAGAGGGAGAAGCCCCATGAGCGCGGAACCAATCAGACATGTCGCGGCCATCGGGGCCGGCCGCATGGGCCGGGGCATAGCGCACGTTTTCGCCTACGCCGGCTATCGCGTCACCCTGGCCGATGTAAAACCGCGCGATGCGCGGCAACACAGCGATCTGTTGGCGGCGGCGCGGGCCGAGATCTCGGATAATCTGGCTGCCCTGGCCGAATTCGGCGCTTTCGACGCTGCCTTGATCCCGGCCATGTTGGGACGGATCCATTTCACCGCCGATCTGGCGGTCCTGGCCGATGCGGAACTGATTTTCGAGGGCGTGACCGAGACCATGGAGGCCAAGCAGCAAGCCTTGACCATGGTGTCCGGGACGGTCGGTGCCGATGCGATCATCGCCTCCACCACCTCAACCCTGCCCGTGGATAAATTAGCGGCTTTCGTCAGCCAGCCCGAACGTTTCCTGAATGCCCATTGGCTGAACCCGGCCTATCTGATCCCCCTGGTGGAGGTCAGTCCCGGCACGGCGACCCAGCCGCGGATTGTCGATCGTCTGCGCGCGGTGCTGGAAAGGGTGGGCAAGGTACCCGTGGTCTGCGCCCCGACGCCGGGCTATATCATCCCGCGTATCCAGGCCGTGGCCATGAACGAAGCAGCCCGCATGGTCGAGGAGGGCGTGGCCACGGCGGCGGACATCGACAAGGCGATCCGCACCGGCTTTGGGCCCCGCTACGCCACCATGGGTCTATTGGAATTCGTCGACGTAGGTGGCGGCGACATCCTCTACCACGCCTCGCGCCACCTGGCGGAACATCTGGGCTCGGAACGGTATCTCTCGCCGCAGAATGTGCGGGACAACATGACCCAGGGCCGCCGTGGCCTGCGCGACGGGCAGGGTTTCTACGATTTTGCCGCCATGGACGTGCGCGTCTACCAACGAGACCAAATGGCCCGCTTCGTCGCCCTCTTTCGCCACCTGAACCTGCTGCCTCCGCCGGGGGCGTTCGACTAGCGCAATTTTAAATCAATTGGATTCGCTTTAGCGATCCAAGTGATTGGTTCAATAGCTCTTTTCTTAAGAGTCCGGGCATGTTTAGAAGAAACATGCGCTAGCATGGCGCGGAAATTTGGCGCCCGCATGCAGGGTGGATAGCTTTACTGATTCGCGCAAACGAGCTCGAATAAGCTATCCGCCAAAGTCGGGTTGGCCTAACGCAAGATTGTACGGATCACCGAATTGGATTTATGGTTACCTTAATTTGCAGCCTGGGATCGTGTTTGTAAAATTCCACGGCGACAAGCCTGCTGAAGAGGGTCCATGCCATGGCAAGGTCAAACCACTCACTGCTTTGTTTTGCTTTGATGCTATTTTTATTTGTCCCGGAAACGGTCGCCGCCGTCGAGGAACCCAGCGGTATTATTATTAGATGCCTCAATTCCAGTGGTGTGGAGCACTCGGAAACGGTGAATGGTGAAAAATTGGCCGCCTGTCAGGTTGGCGATCGCGTCACGGTCACGATTCCGGATTTAGAGGCCTGGATAGCTGCCGCACCCGGAAAACCTACGCTTGAAAACCTCCGTCTTGCGCTGGATGGGCAATTGCTCGTCGGCGACCCGGGGCGGACGATTGATAGGGGGCTCATCTTTGATGTCATTCGGAAGCAAAAAAATCCAAGCAACATGGCGGTGTGGAAATCGTTGCTGGCACGCATGGAATTGTTCAAACCGCAAAAAATGACAATCGCGCTTGGGCGGGAAGGTTCGATCGAGAGATACGGCCAGAAGGATATTTGGTTAATTGTCGCCTCGGATTTTCGGCTGTGGATCGTCGGCATTACCTATGGCGCAATGCTTGTGGTGTTTTTCTGGTTGGTATTGTCTAAGGGCCTTTTGCGGGACTTGGGACCCAAACCAGAGGGCGGAAAAAAACCGTTCAGTCTTGGCTCTACCCAGATGGCTTTTTGGTTTTTCATCGTCCTTGGGGGTTTTCTTTACGTCTGGCTCGTCGCGGGCGATCTGTCCGTGCTGACGCCCAGTGTGCTCGGTCTGATTGGTATTAGCGCCGCTACCGGATTGGCGGCGACATCTGTCGCGACATCGAAACAGACCGCCATTCCGGCAGAGCTGCTGAAGCTCGAGCAGGAGAAGACCGATCTCGATAGCCGTTTGAGCCAGCTTGACCTGCAAATCCAGGCATCGCCGCCGCCATCGAATTTGGCGGGCCTGGAAAGCGAGCGCGATCAGAAGAAGAGGCGCGGGGTGGCCGTCAACGCGAAGATCAATGACCTGACCAGAATTCCCGCATCCGCGGGCTTCTTCCAAGACATTCTCGGCAATGGCAGGGAAGTTGCCCTACCGCGTTTTCAGATGATGGGATGGACCCTGGTGCTTGGGATTGTTTTTGCACATTCCGTCTTCACGACACTCGACATGCCCGAGTTTGACGCGACCCTGCTTGGCCTGATGGGCATGAGTTCGGGCACCTATGTCGGGTTCAAATTTCCCGGCGTGACGGGTAAATAGACCCCTGGGTGACCGCCTCGAGGATGTTTCTTCTAAACATGCTCAGACTCTTAAGAAAAGAGCAATTGAACCAATCACTTGGATCGCTAAAGCGAATCCAATTGATGGAAAATTGTTCTGGCGATCCAACTGCGCCAGGGTTTCCCGCTTCATCAAGGTCTCGGAAGCGGGCGCGGCAAAAAGAAAGGCTTGATCCGCCGTACGCCGACCCCGCACACTCCTAACCCTCGCACTCTGGGATTGGAGGACTTTTAGCCCCATGCCGACGCCACCAATGGCAGGACTTCGCGTGGTTGATTTCACCACCGTGATCGCCGGCCCCTATTGTACCCGCCTGCTGGCCGATTGCGGGGCGGAAGTCATTAAGATCGAGTCCGAAATGGGCGATCAAATCCGCCTGGTCCCGCCCATGAGCGATGGCGCCTCGAGCTATTTCGCCCATCTTAATTGCGGCAAGAAAAGCGTCGTGCTGGATTTGCGCAGTGAAGCGGGCCATGGTGCCGCGCTGAAGCTGGCGGCCAGCGCGGATGTGGTGGTGGAAAATTTCCGGCCTGGCGTCATGGCCCGCCTGGGTCTTGACTATGCCCGGCTGGCCGCCGGGCGCCCGGATCTGATCTATTGCGCCATATCGGGTTTCGGTCAGACCGGGCCCCGTGCCATGGAGCCGGCCTATGCGCCGATCATTCATGCGGCCGGCGGCATGGATCTGGCCCAAATGGGTTATCAGGACGAGTTGAGCCGGCCGGAAAAATGCGGCATTTTTACCGCCGATGTGCTGGCGGCAATCTATGCCTTCGGTGCCATACAGACGGCTCTTTTGGGCCGGGAACGTCATGGCGTGGGCCAGTTCATCGATGTCGCGATGATGGATTCCATCATCAACCTGCTGGTCTATGAAACCCATATGGCGCAGTTTCCCGATACGCCGCCGCGTGTCCTGTTCACACCCGTCCACACCACCGACGGCTTTGTTATCATCGCGCCCATCGGTCAGCGTAATTTCGAGATTATGGCGGACGCCATGGGACATCCGGAATGGAAGACCGATCCCCGTTTCAGCACTGCGCCCGAGCGGCGAACCTATTGGCCGGAAGTCACGGCGGCGATGGAAAGCTGGACCTCCACCCGCACGGCACATGCGTGCGAGACCGCGATGATTGCCGCCGGCGTGCCCTGTTCCCGCTATCGCTCTCTGGGTGAGGCCATGACCGACCCGCAAAGCCTGGCGCGTGGCGTGATGGCCAGGGTGGAGGACGGGGCGGGCGGCTTCCTGGTCCCCAATCCGCCCTTTCAATTCGCCGATGGCACCGTGGGCGTGATCCCGGTCGCCCCGAAACTGGGGGAGCATAACGCGGAACTGCTGGGATAAGGGTGCGAGCTCTCACGCCACCTGCCCACAGGCATGGCCGGATGCCCAGGCCCATTGAAAGTTGAAGCCGCCCAGATGACCGGTAACGTCCACGGCCTCGCCGATGAAATAGAGGCCTGGGACGGATACGGCCTCCATGGTTTTTGACGAGAGGTCCCTGGTATCGACACCACCCACGGTGACCTCCGCGGTACGCATACCTTCGGTGCCGCTTGGCGTGACACGCCAGGCATTGATCTGAGCGGCCAGACGGCGCAGGGATGTCTCGGAGGTTTCGGCCAAACGGCTGTCGCAGTCCGTCCACTCGACGACCCGTTGCGCCAGACGCTTCGGCAGGAGGCTGGCAAGCATTGTCCGCACCTCCCTTTTGGGCTGGCTGTGCTTGGCCGCCTTCATATACTGGAAGACATCGGTGTCCGGCAGCAAATTGACCGTGACTGTGTCGCCGTCGCGCCAGTAGGAAGAAATTTGCAGAACCACCGGTCCGCTGAGGCCCCGGTGCGTGAACAGCAGGGCTTCGGTGAAGCGTGTTTTGCCGATACTGACCGTAGCGTCCAGGGAAATTCCCGCCAGCCCATCAAGCTTTTGCAGGGTGTCGGCGTCGAAGATCAGCGGCACCAGGCCAGGGCGCGGCGCGATCACCTTGAGGCCAAATTGTTTTGCGATCGCGTAGCCAAAGCCGCTTGATCCCATCTTCGGAATTGATGGCCCGCCGGTGGCGATGACCAGGGACGCCGCCCTGAAGACGCCGCGGTCCGTTTCCACGGTGAAGCGAAACGCCGCCCCGGCTTGGCCCTTGGAAACGCGTGTCACGTTTGTCGCGGTCCGCACCTGGATGCCATGCGCCTCGTCGAGCATCATGTCAATGATCTGCTGGGCGGATTGATCGCAGAACAACTGGCCGTGGTCACGTTCGTGATAGGCGATATTGTGCTTTTCCACCAGGGCGATGAAATCGTGCGGCGGGAAGCGCCTGAGAGCCGAGACGCAAAAGCGCGGATTTGCCGATAGATAGTCGGCGGGCGAGACATACAGATTGGTGAAGTTGGCGCGCCCGCCGCCCGAAATGCGAATTTTTTGCCCCACCTTCGCCCCGCGTTCGAGGACCAATGTCCGGCGTCGGCGCTTATTCGCTTCCACCGCGCACATTAGGCCCGCCGCTCCCGCGCCAATGATGATGAGGTCGAATTCCTGCATGAACGAGGTTTAGCCGAAGCCCCGGACGCCGCCAAGCCAATTGCTGGCGCGGCAATCAGGGTCGACCTGAGACATCAGCATATCTAATTGGCATTCAGCTCTGCGGGAACTAATGTAAGCCATGCCGCACAGCCTTTCAGTATATGATCCCGGTCACTTTCATGCCGCCTTGCTGTTTTTCCGGCGGAACCGCCGCGTCGACCGGACCGTGCATGTCTATGCCCCGCCGGGACCGGATGTGGAGAAATTCATTGCGCTGATCGATGGTTTCAACGGGCGGGAAGATGCGCCGACCGATTGGCGGCTTGAATGCCACATTGGCGTGGATGCCCTGGACGCCATGATCGCGGCGCGCCGGGGTGGCATCGTCATCCTGGCCGGGCGCAACGGTCCCCGGCTTGGCTTGATGCACCGCCTGCACGACGAAGGGTTCCATGTGCTGGCGGACAAGCCGTGGCTGACCGATAGCGCCGCTCTGCCCCATCTTGACGCCATTACCAAGGCCCCGCCCCTGGCCGCCGACATCATGACGGGGCGGCACAGCGCATTCGCCGGCCTGCGCAATGCCGTGATCGGCACGGCCTCGATCTTTGGCGCCCTGGGCGGCGGCGCGGAGCAGCCGGCGCTTGAATTCACCTCCCGTCACCACCTGCTCAAATTGGTCGGCGGCCAGCCCTTGCAGCGGCCGGCCTGGTTTTACGACGTGAATGTCCAGGGCGACGGGATGGTCGATATCCAATCCCACTATGTCGATCAGGCGCAATGGCTGCTCGGCGGGCGGCATCGTTTTGACACCGACCGGGACTGCGAGGTTTTGCAGGCCGAGCGCTGGACGACGCCGGTGCCATTGGCGCTGTTCCGTGAAAGCACCGGTGCGACGGCATTTCCCGCATACCTTTCCCCTGCGGTCGAAGACGGTGTTCTACAACTCGCCTGCAATGGCCGGATCGATTACCGCTTGTGCGGCGTTTGGGTACGTCAGCATTGCGAATGGGGCTTGCGGGAGCCCGAGGGCGGCGGCGATATTCATGGTTTTACCGCACGGGGGGAACATGCCGAGTTGACCCTCCAGCACGGACCCGAAACCGGCTTCCAACCCGCGCTGCACCTGCGGCTGCAAAACGACCATGGCCTCGATGAGGCGCTGGGGCAATGGCGCACGGCATTTCCCGGCCTGGAAATCGCCGCTTCCGACGGCGGCTATCGTCTGCGCCTGCCGGCCGCGGCGGAGGCCGGGCATGACGCCCAGTTCCCGCTGATGCTGAACCAGTTCCTCGATCTTGTGGAGGCGGACGCCTGGCCCGCCGATCTGGCGGCCCGCATCCGCACCCGCTATACCCTGTTGGCGCGGGCCAGGGATCACGCTCTCGCCCGCTAACGCGATGAAGATCGAAAATGGTTAGCCGCGCAGCGCCGGCAGCACTTCCTGTTCCAGCAGGGCCAGTGCCGCCGCCGCGTTGGGGTCCGCCGACAGGCCGAGCCGGCCGCCGAAGACCAGTTTGTCGAGGCCCAGCGCCGACAGCGCCTCGAGCCGTCCGATACACTGGTCCGGCGTGCCAACGACGGCGAAATGATCGATGAACGCCGGTGTCAGGGTGGCGGCCTGGCGGGAATCCCCGCGGGTGTGCTGGTTCATGTCATAGGCATCCTTGAGCGCATGCAGCGCCGCTTCGGCTGTCTCGGACCACGGCCCCATGGTGCGGCCGTGCATGACGTTGAAGCGGGCGAAGGTGGTCAGACCGCCGCGCACCAGATTGCGGGCGGCGTCGATGTCGGGATGACAGGCGCAGTTGATGTAGGCGCCGAAGGCGATGCCGTCGGGATCCAGCCCGGCCTTCGCGCGCGCGGTCCGGGCCACGCCGATGCCCCAGCGCAGGCGGTCGGGATCGGCGCCCAGCGTGAACATGACCCGCTCGGCATGAACCGCGCCGATGCCGATCACCCGGGGGCCCGTCGCGGCCACCTCGACCGGAACCTTGTCGGTCCCCGCGATCCAGGCGATCCGGCTTTCCACCGGCGCGTCGGCGAGTTCCAGTTCCAAGATCGGCGGCGCGACCGCGGTCGGAATGTCGATCTCGTCGAACGGCACCGCATCGCCCCGCAGATAGGCCTGTAGATGCCGCAGATAGGTTTCGAAATGGCCGACCTTGCCGGGCGCACGGCCCAGGTGGGCAAGCGCGGAATCGCCGCGGCCGATGCCCAGCGTGGCGCGGCCTTCGGCGACACGCTGCACCGAGGCGATCGCGGTGGCCGTGGCCGCCGCATGCCGGGTCACCGAATTGGTCACCGCGGTGGCGAGGCCGATGCGCTCCGTCACGGTCGCCGCCATCGCCAGCGCCACATAGGGATCGCCCGACAGGTTCTGCGAATCCACCACCGCCAGGCCGTCCCAGCCGTTCGCTTCCACGGCCCGGGCCAGGGTCATGGTGCTGCGCGGCGCGGCGGCGCCCGTGGTCCAGAATTCCATCCCGTTGTCTCCTCTTCCAACGCACCGGCGGGACGCGCCCGCGGCTATCTTGACGGTGCACAGTCAGCGCAACTTTGTCGGCGTAACCTTATTGGGTCGCCGAGGCCGTACCGACGATCACCACCGTGCCGTCGTCTTTTTCCATCCACACGGTGATAAATGCCCGTCCGTCCTCGGTGTGGGTGATCACGCCTTTCGCCGTAACCCGGTCATCGGGCCAGACGATATTGGTGAACTTCACATCGAGGGTTCCGCCTTCATAGTAGCCGCGGCCAAAGCGCTGCTCGAGCATTTCGCCGATCAGGGACATGGTCATCTTGCCGCCGACCACGACCTCCTCGAATCCCAGTTCCTCGGACGCCTGCTTGTCGGTGTGGTAGCTGCGGTTGCCGTGAAAAAACACGCCGCACATCTCCAGATTGATGTTGCGCGCGACGCTGGCGATGGCGTCTCCCGGGGGCACCTCGAAGGTGCGGACGCCTTCCTTCTGCTTCGGGTCGCGCAAGGCGACCTTGCCCGAATTCTGCCCCAACAGGTAACTCTGGTGGTGGATGCCGCGAACGATCAGTTCGTCCCCGTCGTACAGGTTCACTTCCTGTTTGACCACCGACCGGTTGCGCCACTCGTAGACGTCGAGCACGCTGGAGGTGCGGCGATACGCGTGGTCCGGGAAAATCGGCTGATGGAAGGCCCATTCCTGGCGCATCCACAGATTGCCAAAGGCGTTGTCGAAGCGGGCGCCGTCAAAGCCGCCGTCCACTTCGCCGACGATCATCGCGGGCGCCGCCGGTTTTTCCCAATAGGTTGGGCCCAGATAGCGGGCGCGGTCGACCGCCAGCCCTTCGCAATAATGCGCGACCATGGTTGGCGTGCAAATGAAGGGGATCTCGCCAAGCGCCTTGCCCGCATAGGGTTCGTGCCGCGCCAGTGTTTCGCTCATGGTTGGCTCCTCCTGTTTCCCGGTGAGACTACTCTAGCCGGTTTTCTCTCGAATTCGATGGTTTTTGAACGGCAGCGGCAACTGCCAGCGGCGCGGGCGCCCCTTCCGGCTGGTAGAAATTTGTGGATTTTGGATCGACTGCTGCTAAAAACCAGATGCGCCGCCTGGATCCAGGCGGTGAATGGCATCCCAGCCCGCCGGAAACGCCCAAGGAGACCACCAAAGTGTCAAAAACCAAGACCGTACTTATCGATAAGCATCCAGGCCGCAGTGCCCAGACCATCGGTATCGCCCGCGAACTGGGCGCCGATCCCGGTCTGATTCACGAGCCGTCGATTGGGGTGATCGGCAACAAGGGCGACAGCCAGTGCTATATGGGCGTGCAGGGCAAGGTTGAGGCGATACATAACTGCCTGCTGCGCCGCCTGGGCCGCGCGCCGGGGCAGATCCCCATGCGTCTCGTGCAACCGGAGTATACCATTGCGACCTCGGACGGCATTCGCAATGGCACCCGCGAAATGCGCTACTCGCTGATCGGGCGCGAAGTCACCAACGATAGCGTGTGCGAGCATTTGAGCGCCAGCGGCCTGGAAGGGACCATCGCTGTTGTCGCCTGTGACAAGCCGCCGGTCGGCACGCTGGCCGCGATCCTCGAGCACAACCGGCCCGCGATCATCATGTCGGACGGCCCGATCCGGCCGGGCGTCGATCCCGACAGCAACGAGCCTCTCGATATTGTCAGCGCCTACCAGGTGGCGGGCCACGCGGACGAGGGCTATCGCACCCGGATCGCCTGTGCGGCCTGCCCCGGTTACGGCAGCTGCGGCGGCATGTTCACCTAT
Source organism: Pseudomonadota bacterium (assembly GCA_027623205.1). Taxonomy (GTDB): domain Bacteria; phylum Pseudomonadota; class Alphaproteobacteria. The sequence goes on from JAQBYC010000097.1 coordinate 13,427, forward strand.
AACACGATGCAAACCTTCATCGCGGTGGTCGGCATGCAGCCGCTGCACATGGTCGCACCCCCGTCCGATGACCCGCGCCGCCTGGAACAATTCCCAGGCGAACTTGTCGGCTATCTCCAGGCCATGGTTGAGACCGGCACCACGCCAAGGGACATCGTTGGGCGGGATGCCATTCGCAATGCGGTTATCGTCGCCATGGCGATTGGCGGCTCGACCAACGTGACCCTGCACGCACCGGAAATTGCCCGGGCCGCCGGTTTCGGCGATTTCTGGCAGGACATCATGACACCGGAAGAATTCAATCATCTGTCGCAACACGTGGTGCCCGTGCTCACCGATGCCCGCCCGTACGGGCGGTATTCCATGGTGGATATTGACGAGGTCGGTGGCGTTCAGGTCATCGTCAAGGAGCTGTTGGCGGCGGGCCTGCTGAATGGCGAGGTGATGACCTGCACCGGCGAGACACTTGGCGCACAGGTTGCCCGCCTTGGCACACCGTCGGCGGACGGGCGGGTGATCTACACGGTCGAGAAACCCTTTAAGCCGACGGGCGGTTTGCGAATGTTGGGCGGCAACCTGTCGCCCGAATTTAGTGCGATCCTCAAACTGGCTGGCGTGGAGGGCGGCCTTGAAGACAATCTGTTCCGTGGCACGGCCCGCGTGTTCGACGGTGAACAAGGCCTGCTCGATGCGCTTGATCACGAGCCGGACAGCTTCAACAATCACGATATGATCATCGTCCGCTATGAAGGCCCCAGCGGCGCGCCCGGCATGCCCGAAATGCTGGACGCGACGTCGCGGATTACGACCTTGTGCCGCGAACGCGGCATTGTCGTGGGTTTGATGACCGACGCCCGCTTCTCCGGCGGATCGGTGGGGCTGGTGATTGGCCATGTCGGGCCGGAGGCCGCCCTGGGCGGGCCGATTGCCTTCATCGAGAACGGCGATGAGATCGTTGCCGACCTCAACAAAAACGAGTTGAATTGCACCCCGTTGAGTGATCCCGTAACGCTGGCGGCCCGAACAGCCGCGTGGCGGAAAGTCGTCGCGGCCAACGGCGGTATTCATCCCGCCTGCGGTGAAGCCGACACCCAGTTGCTCAACCGAATGCGCCATTCCGCCGTGCCGGCCACCCAGGGCGCCGGCATGCACCCCGACCGCCAGCTTTGGGTCAACAACCCGCGGCAACCGGCGCCGTCATCCTTCGTGCCCCGCAACAAGTGGCGCCCCGCGTCATCGTAATCCGTGGCGGTAACGGCCGGGACGGGCCGGCATTGCTCGGCCATCCCCAGGATCATCGGGAACCTGCAAGCCCGGCATTCATGAAGAAAGACCTGACCCTGACTCTTCCGCACGGAATCATCCGGGCTAGACCCAAGGGGCGGTCAAGATCGCCGCTCCCTGCAGGATCACGGCCCGACCGCGTTTGCCAACCGGCCCATGGCGTCTTCCAGAACGCTCCGGGGGCAGGCGACATTGATCCGTTCAAAGCCCGCGCCCGCCTCGCCAAAGATATAGCCTTCATCCAGGTACAGCCCCGCTTTATTCAACATCAGATCTTCCAGTTGCGCCTTGTCCAGGCCAAGGGCGCGGCAATCCAGCCAGGCAAGATAGGTGGCGTCCGGCTTGATCATACGGATTCGCGGCAGGTTCCTGGCCAAAAATCCGGCCATGAAATCCATATTGCCCTGGATATAGGCCAGCGCCTGCTCAAGCCAGTCTTCTCCCTCGTCGTAGGCCGCCTGCACGGCGGCGGCGCCGAAGGGGTTCATCCCGAACATGGCCGCCTTCCGTAGGCCGGCGCCAACCTGTGCGCGCAGCGCCGGCTGGGGCGTGATGATGTGGGCCGTATGCATGCCGGCCAGGGAAAACGTCTTGGACGCCGCGCTGCAGACAATGGCGTTATCCGCGAACGCCCCGCCCAGCGCCGCATAGGGCTTGAACACCGATCCGTACAGCATGAGATCGGCATGCAATTCATCCGCCACCACAAGAACGTCATGGCGGTTGCAGATTTCTCCCAGCCGGCGTAGCTCCGCTTCGCTCCAAACCCGGCCCACCGGATTGTGCGGGCTGCATAACAGCAGCATCCTGACGGTGGGATCGGCGGCCTTCGCCTCCAGATCGTCAAAATCCATTTTATAACGGCCCTCAACCAGCCGCAGGGGATTGCGCACCACGCGGGCGTCATTGTTCTCGATCACCATATAAAACGGATGATAAACGGGGGGCTGCACGATGACGCCGTCGCCTGCCTGGGTGAAGGTGCGCACCAGCATGTTCAGGGACGGCACCACGCCGGGCGCCATGGCGATCCAATCCTGTTCCACCTCCCAGCCATGGCGGCGCCGCATCCAACCGGTCACGGCGGCAATATAAGCATCGGTCTTATATGTGTAGCCGACGCTGGGTATCTTCGCCCGCGCCTCCAGCGCCCGGCGGATTGGCGCGGCGATGGCGAAATCCATATCGGCGACCCACAGGGGCAACACCTGCCGGTGGCCGTCGTTCTCTTTGGTGGCGTCCCAGGCCTCAAGCCCGTTGTCGCCTTTTCGGAACTCCCATTTGACGGAACCAATGCCCCGCGGCGTGGCGATATTGTCAAAATCATATTTCATCCGGCGACAAGGCGTCCCTATTTTCAATGGGTGAACCCAGTTGCCCGGGCCACAACGGCCACACCCCCGTCAGGACCAGCCTATACATGAACCGCCACACCCGCCAACCACGAAAATGTCCCGCGGCAGACGGTGGCGATGTGGACGACCCGCTGAGGCGGGTTCCCCTCTTCTCCACCGCCCAAGAAAGGCGGAAACTTACCGTAGAATTCAATGGCAGACCCGTTCAATTTTCTGCGCCTTTCCATTTTGCGGTATCGCCCTTTGGCGCCAAATCCCCATGATCCGGTTTCGGGAGATTGCGGCGGTGAAGCTATTTATAAGACGGCGAAATCCAGATAGGATAACCTTGAAATATACGGCGATTTGGGCAATCTGGGATCGACTTGGCGTCTCGTGTCCGATGAGTATTCAGCGGGAAAAACGGGGTACTTCATGAGCAATTACAACATTCTGATCATGGGCGCCTCTTACGGTTCCCTGTTGGGGATCAAACTGGTACTCGCCGGACATACGGTGACCATGGTCTGCCTGCCGGAGGAAGTGGCATTATTCAACGCCGAAGGCGCCCGGGTGCGCCTGCCGGTTCGCGGCCTGGACGCCCCGGTTGAAATCAATTCGCAAAATGCGCCGGGCAAATTGTCCGCCGCGGCGCCCGGGGCCGTGGATCCGGCCGCCTACGATCTGGTGGCGCTGGCCATGCAGGAACCGCAGTACCGCTCACCGGGCGTGCGGGAACTGCTGGATGCGGTGGCCATTGCCAAGGTTCCCTGCATGTCGATCATGAACATGCCGCCGCCGCCGTACCTGGCGCGCATTCCCGGCCTGGATGCCGGCGCTCTGCACGATTGCTATACCGATCACGCCATCTGGGAGAATTTTGATCCGGCGCTGGTGACCCTGTGCAGTCCGGACGCGCAGGCATTCCGCCCGCCCGAAGAAAAGGTGAACCTGCTGCAAGTCGGATTGCCGACCAATTTCAAGGCGGCGCGTTTTGCCTCCGACAGGCATACCGCCATGCTCCACCGATTGGAGGCCGATATCGAAGCCATTCGATATGATGCCGGCGGCGAAAAAATTGAACTGCCGGTAAAGCTCAGGGTTCACGAGTCCCTGTTCGTGCCGCTGGCCAAATGGAACATGCTCCTGACCGGCAACTATCGTTGTGTGCAGAAGGATGGCATGCGGCCGATCAGGGATGCGGTGCACGGCGACCTCGAGTTGTCGCGCTCGATCTACAACTGGGTCGGCAAGGTGGGCCAAGCCATCGGCGCCGCGGCGGACGATCTGGTGCCGTTCGAAAAATATGCCAAGGCAGCGGAAGGGTTGTTGAAACCATCGTCGGCGGCGCGCGCCCTGCTTGCCGGCGCCCATAATATCGAACGGACCGACCGTCTCGTGCAGGCCGTCGCGGCGCAGAAGGGCATGCAGCTGGATAGCGTCGATGAAACGGTTGCCATGGTTGATCTCTGGCTCGAGGCCAACCGCGGCAAAGCCTGATTTCAGTGTCCGGATCCGCCCGGCCGCCCGCGCACCCTGTCGTTGCGGCGACGGTTTGCCTTTTGATATCCCATAACTTTCGCGCGAAAGATCCAGCCCTCAAATAGCTTGTAATTTCCCAGGAGTTGTGTACAATGTACACATATGAAAATAAACGGTATTTTGGATGTCATGAGCGACAGCACCACAATCACTGTTCGAGTTGCCAAAACCGTGCGGGATCGGCTTGAGAGCCTGGCTCGGGAAACCAAGCGCAGCAAGTCCGCTCTCGCGGCCGAGGGTATTGGCGCGTTCGTTGAACACCAGGAACGCCAGATCGAAGGGATCAAGAAAGCCATGGTCTCTATCGACCGTGGCCTTGGCGTCGCGCACAGCGACGTGGAGGCATGGGTTGCCTCGTGGGACACCGATGACGAGCTCCCGACACCGAAAGCTATATGAAGCTCACCTGGTCACCCGAAGCCCTACAAGACCTCGGGGATATCCGCGCATACATCTCGCAAGATGGTCCAAGGGTCGCAAAAAAGGTTGTCGCGCGGATTGTGACGCTGGTAAACGAGCCGCTATCCTCCAATCCTGGGAGCGGACGGCCTGGTCCCGTTGCCGGAACCCGCGAGCTGGTTATTTCCAACACGCCCTTTGTCATTCCATATCGTGCCCGAGATGGGAAGATCGATATTCTGCGCGTCTATCACGGCTCCCGTATGTGGCCGGAAATTTCTTAATCATCAAGGTGAAGGGCAAGGGCTTTCCTAAGGTCTGTACTCGCTCATGCCTCCTCGTAACGGTGACAGTTAACTTTTCGATATCCCATAGCATTCGCGAATGATTGGTACATCGGAGGGGATGAAAGTGCGAACCAATGGATCATCATGGTTTCACATCCGGTTCGAGCCTCCCGAGGCAGGAAAAACATCACGAAAACGGCGGCCCCGAAGAACCGCCGCTTTTAATCCGCTGTAATACCAACCTGCGCTGATAGGAACCCATAGAGACGCCTTGCGGGGGCTTTCGGGTAGGAGCGTGCGACG
>JAQBYC010000098.1 GCA_027623205.1 Pseudomonadota bacterium
CTAGATGGCGCAGCAGGTCAGCAAAGAACAATCCGCGGTCGAGATCATCCGCCGCCATGACGCCCTGGATGGCGCGCGCGGCGCCTGGAAGGCCCATTGGCAGGAGATCGCCGACTACATCATCCCGCGCAAGGCCACGGTCAACCGCACGCCCAGCCCGGGCGGCAAGCGCACGGAACGGCAATTCGACGGCACCGCGGCGGATGCGGTGGATGAACTGGTCGCAACCCTGTTCAACAACATGACCAACCCGGCCCAGCAATGGTTCGGCCTGCGCCCCATCGGCGGCCCCGGCGGCCTGGATGAACAGGTTCCGGTGCGGCGCTGGCTGGACCAATCGGTCGAGACCATGACGGCCACCCTGGGGCAGTCGAACTTCTACCAACAAATCCTGGAAGCCCTGGTGGATCTGGCCACCATGGGCACGGCGGGCATCTTCAGCGAAGAACAACCCTGGCGGTTGACCGCCGGGCCCGGCGGGGCGCCGGCGGGATCCTTCCGGGGCTTCAACTTCCGCACCCTGCCGATTGCCGAGTATGTCATCGACGTGGACAACCAGGGCCTGGTGGACAGCGTCTACCGCAAGTTCGAACTGACGGCCCGGCAGGCGGTGCAGCGCTGGGGCGATGACGCCGGCAAATCGGTGAACGAGGCCTTCGCCGACGAGACGAAACGCCATCAGCCGTTTCAGTTCATCCACGGCCTGGCGCCCCGCGACGACCGCGCCTGGCCGCAATCGCCAACCGACAAACGGGCCACCGCCATGCCCGTCGCCTCGACCTATGTGGCGGTCAGGGACCGCCACATCATCGGCGAAAGCGGCTACCGCGAACTGCCGGTGCATGTGGCCCGCTGGTCCCTGTCATCCGGCGAGATCTACGGCCGCAGCCCGGCCATGAAGGCGCTGCCCTTCGTCAAGGTGCTGAACACCATGGTGCGCTATGGCCTGGAGGCCCTGCCCCGCGCCCTGTACCCGCCCATGCTGGTCAAGGAAGGCACGGTGATCGGCGGCACCCTGCGGCTGAGCGCCGGCGCGGTCAATCATTTCGACGGCAGCGTGGACGAGCGGCCCGGCGAACTGGTCACCCAGGCGCGGTTCGATGTCGAACACGCCAAGGAGGACATCTACCGCCAGCGGATCGAACAGGCCTTTGGGGTCGATCAGATGCGCCTGCGGGACGACCGCCAGATGACAGCGGAAGAGGTGATCGAACGCCGCCACCGCCGCTTTCAGGCCCTGGCGCCCATGACCGGGCGGATCGAACGGGAGTTGCTGAAACCATTGGTGGAACGCTGCTGGATGATGCTGCTGGGCGGCGGCGCCTTTGGCGATCCGCCCCGGGAACTGGGGGCGGCGGACAGCCTGCTGGTCACCTTTGAAGGGCCCCTGGCGCGGGCCCAGCAACGCCACGGCATCGACGCCGGCATGGATACCTTCCGCACCCTGGCGCCCCTGGCCCAGATCTACCCCGGGCTTGCGGATCACTTTGACGCCGACGGCTATGCCCGTGATGTGGCCAAGGCCCTGGGCAGCGCCCGTTATCTGCTCAGCGCAGAGGACGTGAAGCAAACCCGCCAGGCCCGGGCCAAGGCCCAGGCGGCGGCGATGCTGCAGGCGGCGCCATGAACGACCCGGCCTTCACCACGCCCGAAGAGATCCAGGCCCGCCGCGACGCCCAGGGCGCCGCGGCCCAAAAGCAGGCGGCGCAAATGGGCCGTGACTACGCCGAATGCTTTGGCGCCGCCGCCGGGGCGCGGGTCCTGGCGGACCTGATCAACCGCTTCGCCGGGGAAACCTATTGCCGGGGCGAGCATATCCATACCGCCTATCGAGAGGGTCAGCGGGCCGTTATCGAACACATCGCCCGGTCGATCGGCCGGGCCCACGCACAGCAACAGCAGGAGAGCGACTATGAGCGATGAAGCCGTCTGGCATGACAATCTGGGCCTGAACGACGATGACGCCGCCTATCTGAGCGGCAAGGGCGTCAAGAGCGCCGGCGATTTCGTCGCCTCGTACCGGGAGCTGGAGCGCTACCAGGGCAATTCCATCGCCCTGCCCGGGGCTGCCGCCGGCCCGGAGGACTGGGCCCGCATCCATAACCGTCTGGGCCGGCCGGAGACGGCGGACGGCTATGATTTCGGCGATGTCAGCGGCATGGATGACGCCGGCCGGGCGGAACTGGACTGGTACCGGGGCGTCGCCCACGAGCTGGGCCTGAGCCAGCAACAGGCGGTGGAATTCGTCTCCCGCTATGCCCAGCGCGGCGCCGAACAGGTACAGGCCGCCACCGCGGCCCGCACGGCGGCGGAGGCGGCGGCCCTGGCCGAGCTGCACGCCGAATGGGGTGCGGCGGCGGAGCGCAACACCGCCCTGGCCGCCCAGGCGGTACGGGCCCTGGGATTGAGCCAGGACGAGGTGGACGCCATGGCGGAAAGCCCCGGCGGCAAGGCATCCCTGGCCCGCGCCCTGGCCAAAATCGCGCCGCAACTGGGCGAGGATGTTCAGGTCGGCAAGGGCCGCAGCGGCGATCTGAGCCTGTCCAAGGCCGATGCCCAGGCCAGGATCACCGGCATCTATGGCGATCCGGAACATCCCTATCACCAGGCCGATCACCCTGGCCACCGGGCGGCGGTGGAGACCATGCAGGGCTATTTCCAGGCCGCCAACCCGGCGGAGGCGGCGGCCTGATGGGGCGGGCGGACCTGATGCTGCAATGCATCGTCACGGCCTGGGACAGAGGGCACGCGTTCCACCACGGCGATCTGGAAACGTCGCTGGAACTGGCCGAACGGATCTATGAAATCGCCATGGCCAAGGCCGCGAGAACCGCGAAGTCGAAAGGCTAGATCATTTTCAGTATTCCTCGAGTCGCCGGGCCACCCGCTCCCCCTCCCGACCACCCACAGGATTATGATCAATGGGTGGTCGGGAGGGGGAGCGGGTGGGTAAGTCAACCTAGAAAATGATCTGATTTTCCGCCGGGCAACCCTGCCTCGTTTGGGTCCGGCAACCATATGGGCGTGGGACGCCCCGGCCAGGCCACCGATACGGCCAGGCGGGTCCGCCGATCCTGAGTGATTGGGGCGGGCAACCCTCCGGTAAATGCCAACCGCCCCAATTCAGGGGCCTCTCAAGGAGGGACTTATGTCCACGCAAATTAGCACTGCCTTCGTGCAGCAATACCGCGCCAACGTGATGCACCTCAGCCAGCAAAAAGGCTCGCGCCTGCGCAACACGGTAACCACCGAGACCATTGCCGGGGAAAGCGGCTACTTCGACCGCATCGGCGCCTCGGCCGCGCAGGTGCGCACCACCCGTCACGGCGACACGCCCTTGATGAACACGCCCCATTCCCGGCGCAAGCTGGACCTGGCGGATTACGAATGGGCCGATCTGTGCGACAAGCAGGACAAGGTCCGCATGCTGATCGACCCGCAGTCCGAATACGCCATGGTCGGCGCCAACGCCATGGGCCGGTCCATGGACGATGTGGTGATCACGGCGGCCAACGGCACCGCCAAGACCGGCAAGGACGGCTCCGGTTCCGCCGCCTTCCCGGCGGGTCAGAAGATCGTTGCGGCGGCCGGCGGCCTGACCCTGGCCAAGCTGATCGCGGCGGCGGAGTTGTTCAACAGCAACGAAATCGATCCCGACGACAACAAGACCATGGTGATCGGGCCCAAACAGGTCACCGATCTGCTGAACCTCAACCAGATCCAGTCGGTGGATACCAACCGCCTGCGGGCCCTGGTCGATGGCGCCGTGGTCCGCTACATGGGCTTTGACTTCATCATGTCGAACCGCCTGAACCTGGACGGCGCCTCCAACCGGCTGTGCCTGGCCTATACCAAATCGGCCCTCACCCTGGGCATTGGCGAGGACGTGGTGACCAAGATCACCGAACGGGACGACAAGAGCTATTCCACCCAGGTCTATCTCCGCATGTCGTTGGGCGCCGTCCGCATGGAAGAGGCCCAGGTGGTCGAAATCGCCTGTGTCGAAGCCTAGTCGTTCACGCCGGTGCGCTGCCGCGCACGGCTCCCCAATAGCATTTTGGGGGCGGCGCAGGGCGCAGGGCCGCCTTCGCGGCCGTTGACCCGAAAAATCCTTAACAGAACAGGAGGCCATTATCATGGCTGTTACCACTGAAAATTCCGACCAGCGCGCGAACGAAATTGCATCGCCCCCGGTGATGAACCCGAGCCATGAATCCCATGGCCGGATTCGTTACAAGCGCTTCACCTTCACCCAAGGGGCCGCCGCCGGAGACGCCGGTTCCATTGCCAGGTTGCCAATACTCCCGGCCGGCAAGGTGCGGGTTCTCCTGCATCTTTCGCGCATTGCCTTTTCGGCCATGGGGGCGGCCCGAACCATGGATCTGGGTTGGGAAGCCTACAACGGCGACGACGGCGGCGCAGCCGTTGCCGCCGATCCCAACGGTTTGGACGATGGCGTTGATGTCGCCGCCGCCGGCTCGGTCGTTCCGGGCGGCACCGTGGGCGGGGACGAAAGCTATCTGTTCGAATCCGCCGGCGGCGTGGTGCTGACCCTGCAGATCAACGACGGCACGATTCCCGCGGCGGCAACGCTGCAGGGCTGCATCGCCTACGTCATCGATTGAGGGCGGCGAACCATAAGACCCATTGGGGCGGCGCTTCGGGGCCGCCCCCTTTTTCCTTCATATTGTGAGGCAGCATGGCCGCATCCGACGTTGATATCTGCAACATCGCCCTGGCGATGCTGGAAGAACAGCGCATTACCTCGCTGACCGAGAGCACGGAACAGGGGCGTTACTGCAACGTGCATTATGACGACGCCCGCGATTTCGTGCTGCGCCTGCATCCCTGGAATTTCGCCACCCGCCGGGCCGCCCTGGCGCGCAATGCCACGGCGCCCGGCTTCGGCTACGGCAATTCCTTCAAGCTGCCCACGGACCCCTATTGCCTGCGGGTGATCTCGGTCAACGATCCCGCCACGCCGCCCGACTGGAAGGTTGAAGGCCGGGATCTGCTGAGCGACGAGGGCGCGGTCAACCTGGTCTATATCGGGCGCATCATCGATGTGACCCAATATGACGCCGGCTTCGTGCAGACCCTGGCGCATTATCTGGCCTGGAAGCTGGCCAAGCCGCTGACCGGCTCGAAAAGCGAAGCGGAGCAAAAGGCCCGCGACTTCGACAATATCATGCGCCGCGCCCGCAACGTGGATGGCGCCGAGGATGTGCAGGATGGGCTGCCAACCTCGCCCTTCGTCCTGGAACATCTGTCCTGATGGCCCGCTCGTGGCCGACGCAGAGCCAGTTCACCGCCGGCGAGGTTTCGCCCAAGCTTTATGGCCGGACCGACCTGAAACAGTATTTCCAGGGCTGCCGCACCCTGACCAACTGGCAGGTCATGCCCCATGGCGGGGTGACCAGGCGGGCCGGTACGCGGTTTGTCGGCGAGGTCAAGGACAGCGCCCACCCGCCCCGGCTGATCCCCTTCATCTTTGGCGTCGAGCAGGCCTATGTGATCGAACTGGGCCATGACGGCGGCGCCGGCTATATGCGGTACTACAAGGACCAGGGGCGCGTCGTCGAGGGGGCCAAGACCATCACCGCCGCCACCCAGGCCACCCCGGTGGTCATTGCCGCCGCCGGCCATGGTTACCCGAACGGCGCCCAGGTGATGATCGCCGGCGTCGCCGGCATGACCGAGATCAACGGCCGCCGCTTCACGGTGACCGGTCAGACCGCCAATACGTTTGAACTATCCGGCGAGGACGGCACCGGGCATACCGCCTATGTATCGGGCGGCGAGGCGTTCCGGGTTTACGAAATCGCCACGCCGCCCTGGGCCGAGGCGGACCTTTGGGAGGTGATGTTCGCGCAATCAAACGACATCATGTACATGGCCCACCCCAGCCAGCCGCCCCAGCAGTTGACGCGCACCGGGCACACCGCCTGGACCCTGTCCACATATACCGTGACGCTAGGCAAAAACCCGGTCCCGGCGTTTACCGCCGCGAACGATTATCCGGGCGCGGTGACCTTCATCCAGCAACGCCTGGCCTGGGCCGCGTCCAACAACAATCCGCAGAAGATCTGGCTGTCCCGCTCGGGGGATTTCCTCGACCTGCTGGCCGGGACCAACGCCGCCGATCCGTTCGACGCCACCGTGGCCTCGCCCCGGACCAACGTGGGGCGCTGGCTGCTGGGCAGCAAGGGGCTGTTTTTCGGCACCGCGGGGGCGGTCTGGCGGGTCAACGCGGACGAAATCACGCCGACCAACTTCCCCCTGAAACGGGTGGCCTCGGCCGGCTGCGCCTATCGCGCGCCGGTTGACGTGGACGACACGGTGGTGTTTTCCAAACGCTACGGCAAGCCAGCCAATGACGGGCGGCAGCTGGACAGCCTGGGTTTCAACGTGGACACGGACGAATATTCGCCGGACGAGATTTCCGTCATCTCGGAACATCTGCTGGCCGGCGGCGTGCGGGAAATGGCCTGGCAGGAACAGCCCGACCGGACCCTGTGGATCGCCACCGAGGACGGCGCGCTGCTGTCCTGCACCTACTACCCGCAGCAGGCGGTGATCGGCTGGGCCCGGCATATCATTGCCGGCGCGGGGGCGGCGGTGGAAAGCGTGGCGGTGATCCCCGGCGACAATGGCGACGAGGTCTGGCTGGTGGTCCGGCGCACCATCAATGGGGCGACCCGGCGCTATATCGAGGTGATCGACCCGACGCCCAGCCCGGACAATGTCTATGTGGATGCGGCCGTGGCGGCGGCCACCAGTTCCGCCACCGCGCTGTGGACGGGCCTGAACCATCTGGAAGGCGAAAGCGTCGCCATCCGGGCCGATGGCGCGCCGGTGGCGTCCAAAATCGTCTCGGGCGGCGCCATCCTGCTGGACGCCGCCGCACTGACGGTGGAAATCGGCCTGACCTATAGCGCCACCCTGGTGACCAACGATCTGGCCACGGGTGCGCCGGATGGGGCCAGCCAGGGACGCAAGAAAGCCATCGGCAAGCTGATCCTGCAATTAAAGGACAGCGGCGGTTTGACGGCCTCGGCCAAAACCGGGACGGCGGGCGACGATGTGGTGTTTCGGGAGGTCGGCGACGAGGTCGGCGCGGCCATTCCCCTGTTCACCGGGCCCATTGCGATCAAGCCGCCGTCGGGCTGGGACCGCCTGGGCCGGGTCACCATCACCGCCAATCAACCCCTGCCGGCCACGGTGCTGGCCCTGATCATGCGTGAAGAGGTGAATGACTGATGGCCTTTGGTTTATCGGAAATCGGCACCCTGATCGGCATTGGCGCCAAGGTCTTCGGCGCCGTCAAATCGGCGGATGCCGCGCACGATCAGGAACAGGCGTTCGAAAGCCAGGCGGCGTTTTCCCTGGAAGGTGGGGCGGCGCAGGCCCGGGCGGCGGAGGAACTGGCGGCGATCGAGGCGGCGTTGCTGGAACGCCAGGGCCTGTCCGCCCGGGAGATCGCCCAGGCCAACGCCGCGATGGCGGAACAGAACGCCGTTTGGGAAGAACAGGCCGGCCTCGCCGCGCTCTCCCAGGCCCGGCATATGGGTGAAGCACGGGTATCATCCATGGTCACGGGTTTCGCATCCCAAGGCCGTCTGATCGATGGCACCACGCCAAACCTGCTGATCGAGGAAGGTTTCGCTGAACTGGCCAAGGACCTGGAGATCATTCAGCTGAACACGGAAAGCCGGGCCGCGCGGGAACGGAGCCAGGCCGATCTGTTCACCCTGCAGGGCCAGCGGGAGTTGGAGTTGTCCCAGGCGCGGGCCGCCTCCCGCCGCCGGGTCGGGCAGATCGACGCCGACAGCCTGCGCCGCACCGGGCAGATCGAAGCCGCCACGTCGTTGACCAACGCGGCCGGCGCACGGACACGGGCGACGGGCGCCCTGGTCGGCGGCCTGGCTGATTTCGGTATCGGCGTCGCCCGGTTTGCCGACAATTATCGGGAGGTATCATGATGCGCATTGACCGCATCTTCAGCCAGCAGAGCCTGAACCCCGCCGGCCCGGCCTTTGACCGCGGCGGACCCGACGGCACCACCGGCGCGCTGCAAGGGACACAGGCTGAGGGCGCGGCCCTGGCCAGGGCCTTTGCCCGCGAGACCGCCGCCAGGGAACGCCGGACGGCGGCCCTGGTAGCCAAGGGCCAGTCCGATATGGCATTCGGCAGGGTGATCGGCAGGGCTGGCCAGGATCTGACCGAACTTGCCGTTCAGGCGCAACAGCGGCGCAACCGGGGCCTGGCGGAAACCGAATACCAGAACGCCAAGGCAGCCCTGGCCCGGGCCTCCGACGCAGCGGAAGAGCATGCCGTCCAGGGCGCCCTGGACGGCAGTGATTATGCGTCCCGCTATACCGCGAAATACAACGAAGGCCGGGACGGAATACTCGCCGCGCTGTCAAACCCGGACAGCAGGCCGCTGATCACCGCCCATGCGGAAGCGCTGGCGCGGGCCGGCGCAAACCGCGTGCGGGTCCGCCAGGCGGGCCGCGAAACCCGGTTCAGTGTGCAGCAGCTGGATATCCGCACGGCGGACCGGCAGAAGCGCATCGCCGCCCGGCGCGGCCCGGAACAACAGCGGGCGATTGCCGAGGCCACCGCCGATATTGCCGAGCAACAGCGCCTGGGCAACATCGCCAATGGGCAAAGCCGCATCACGGCCCTGCGGCTCTGGGCCCAGGGCACGATCGGTATCGACGCGCAGGCTGATCCGGCCGGCGCCGGGGCCGCCCTTGCGGCGGGCGGCTACGATCATCTGTTCGCCGACGGGGCTGAAAAGGCCGCCGCCGGCGCCGTCATCTCCGGCGCCCTGAAAACCCAGCGCGCCATGGAGCGGCGGGAGGTTGCCGGCCTGATCGCCGAGGATCTGGCCAGCCGCGAGGCGACCGGCCACGGCGCGCCGGGCCTGCGGCAACGGCTCGTCAACCTGGGCGATGGGCCGGCGCTGCGGGATTACGACGAAAAGGCCGCCCACGCGGTGAGCTATTTCGCCACCATGACCGAGATCCGCTTTGCGCCCACGCAGGAGGCCTGGGATCTGGTGCGGGCCAGAAGGCCGGAACCCGGTTCCGAGAGTTTCACGGTGAAGCGGAAACTGTATCTGACGGCGGTCAAGGCTTTCCAGGACCGCCAGAGGCAATTCGCCCATGACCCGGCGGGATATGCGGCGGCCCACCCGGCGCAGCGGGCCCCGGCCGGCAGCCGGGCGAAAAATATCGCCCTGCAACAGGTGATCGGCGGACAGGACTTTCCGTACCGTTATTTCAGCCGCCAGGACGCGGCCCAGGCGGCGGCGGACTATGACCAGGCCACGGCGGAGGATAAACCCGGCGTCATGGCCAGGCTGCTGGCGAACAGCGGCAGCCACCGGGAGGTGGCGATCCGCGATCTGCTGCCGTTCAGCCACAGCCCCTCGGCGGCCATCGTTGCCCTGCATGCCGACAAGCCCGCGTTGACCCCGGTGCTGGCCCGTGTCATCGCGGCGGAGGCCAAAGGCCCAGGGGAACTGGAAAAGCACCTGACGGCGGCGCAGACAGCGGCCCTGAAGGCCGCCATTGCCGGACAGCTGGCGCCCTTCTTCCGCACCGCGTCCGCCGCCGGCGCGCGGGAAGCGGCCATCGCCGAACAGACCCGGGACGGCATCTATCTATACGCCCTGGACCTGATGGCGGCGGGCCGGTCGGCGGAGGCCGCCGCCAGGACGGCCGCGGGCAAACTGGTCAACGACCACTTTGATTTTGCCGCCACCTACCGCGTGCCCAGAACTTTCAATTTCGGCAACATCCAGGCCTATACCGCCGCCGTCCTGGCAGACTGGCCTCGCGCGCGCCGTGGCGCGCCGGGAGGAGCATATGAATAAGCTTGAATGGCGCAACACGCCGGACGGACACGGCCTGATGCTGGTCGACGGCTCCGGCCCGGTCACCGGCGCGGACGGCAACAACGTACGGGTCAATTTCGCGGAAGCCGATGCCGGGGGTCTGGCGGAACTGGAACGGTCCACCGAGGCCCCGCGCCCCGAGACGCCGATAGACCCGACGCAGCAGGACGGCGGCGGCGGGACAGGCTTGGGTCCGGACGCCGGGGACGCCGGGGTTGCCGAGACGTCAGCCGATGAAAACGCTGTCGGCGCAAGCGGGAACGATGCCAGCCAAGCGGGCGAGGCGACTAGCGGCGGCAAGTATCGCGGCATGGCGGCGCAATACGACGAAGAGTTTGCCGAGCACAGCCCGCTGTCCGGAGAGACCGGTGCGAAGCGCTCGGAAGAAGAGATCGCCGAGGCCAGGCGAATTGCGAAATTGCTGGCGATTAGGTTGGATGGCGACCCCGCCGATCCCGAGGGGCCGCCGCCCGAATACAAAAAGCTCGCTTTCCTGCAGGCCATACCCGCGATGACCCTGATCAGCACAAAAGAGGTGCTGGCTTTGGCCGCTGCAATTTTCGGCGGCGCAGCGGTGAGCACGTTTATTCGCGGCATCAAAATTAGCGACGGGGCCGAGACAGCGCGCGCCGAGGCCAGCACACCTGACCCGCCAGGAAAGGCCTTGCTGGGCTGGGGCGGTAAGCCAAACGAAGACATGCAGAAGCGATATGACATCCTGGCGGATAATTTAATCAAAATCTGGATACAGCCGCTCCGCAGGCGCGGCAACGAGGTGACCCAGGAAGGCAACGATATCGTCGTGCAGCAATGCCTTGACGTGCTGAAAACCGAGTTTCCCGATCTGGCTGGCCTGATCGACCATGTCGGTGGCGCGACCAAGGACGGCAAAGGCGAGATAAATGTGAAGGAGGGGAAGGTGCCTAATCGAAATGGAAGTAATCTCAAGTACGGCTACAGCTACCCTGATCTTTCCTTCAAGGGAACGATTTTCGGAAAGTGGTTCGCCGCCTATATCAACACGGCCGACAGAAACCTGCGTGGCGATTGGACGTCATGGGAGCGCTTTAGTCTGGCGCGGCTGATCCGCAATGCCGGGAAAGACTTCGTGATCGCCATGCGGAAATTGAAGAAGGACGACGACCGGGAAGAATACGCGCGTGATGCGCGGGAAGTCTGCCGTGTCGTCATGAAAAATTTGCAAGATCGTCTGAACGAGGAAAAGAAGAAGCAGGGGAAGGAAGGCCGGAACAAGAAGGATGACGACAAGAATAACAACGGAAAGGAGCGGCCATGACCCTATCGGCATCGACGCCGGCGGACCGCTATGCGGCGGCGGAACTGCAGACCGTGTTCCCGTATACCTTCAAGATCCTGGATGCTGCGCATCTGCAGGTCTTCGAGGGTGATACCCAGGTGACTTCGGGGTTTTCCGTCTCGGGCGTCGGTTCGGATTCGGGCGGCAATGTGACCTATACCACGGCGCCGCGCGGCAGTGGCGATGCCGCCCTGACGGTGACCCTGAAACGCACGCTGCCCCTCAGCCAGCCCGACGACCTGCCCACGGCCGGGGCCCTCAACACCGACACCCTGGAAAGCATGATCGACAAGTCCCGCATGATCGACCAGCAGCTGGACGAAGTGGACCAGCGTTCCATCCGGGTGCCGGTCAGCTCGTCCCTGACCGGGCTGGAGGTGACCCCGGCGGCCGGCCAATTGATCGGCTTTGATGCCACCGGCACCGCCCTGGCCACCTATGCGGCCGCCGCCATCACCGCCGGCATCGTGCCCACAACCCTGATGGAGGCATTGCTGGGCGATGCCACCATCGCGGCGGCGCTCACCACCCTGGGCATCGCCAACCATGCGCAGTTGGACGTTTCCGCGGGCGGCATCCTGAGCGTGCCGGCGCAACCGGCGTTCCTTGCCTACCACAGCGCCGCGCAAACGGATTGCACGGGCGATGGTACAACCGCAACAGTCACCTTCGGAACGGAAATCAAGGATATCGGCGGCAATTTCGCCTCCGGCACCTTCACGGCGCCGGTTGCCGGCTTCTATCTTTTGTGGACGAATCTATATTTCACGGATGTGGCTGCGGCCCACACATTGCTCAACGCCACCATCCTTACGTCGAATTATGGCTACTCCGAACAATGGCAAATCGGCGCTCTGCGCGAAACCCAAACCGGGGACGAGCGCGTGCAAATCACCATGAACGCATTGGCTTACATGGACGCGGCGGACACCGCGCATGTGACGGCCGTTGTCTATGGGTCCGCAAGAATCATCGATTTGGTTGCAACGGTATCAACGCAGTTCGGCGGCATTCTTTTGGCCGGCGCCACGGGATAGGAGACAGACAATGACGCGTCCCTTGAGTATGGATGAAGCAAATATCCTGGCCCATGTGGTCGAGGATCCAACCGCCTGGTGGGCCCATTGCCAGGCCCGTTTCAGGGGCGACCCGGAGGCCGCCCTGGCGGCCAAGCTGGGCACCCATAAAGCGGCCCATGACACGGCGGCGGCGATGCCGGGCTACATGACCAGGGCCGAGGACGAGGCGGCCAGAGTGCGCCGACAGGCGCCCAAAGCGCCCACCTACCGGCAACTGCGCGCCGCCGCGTACGCGGCGGAACTTGGCCGGGAGCCGGGCCGGATGAACGCCCTGGGCGATAGCCTTGACGCCATGCTGAAGCAATTCTACCAGCTGCGCCTGGGCGGCACGCCGTTGATCCGGGAGATGGACGACCTGCTGGGCAAGGTGCTGGCCATCAAGGCCCGTATCCCGAAACCGGAGTAACCCCCATGCGCATCCCGATACCGGCCGTCGCACTGGCGGCTTTTTTCATGCCCGCCGCGGCCCTGTCCCAGATCCCGGCCGCGGCGGTCTGTGGCGACCGGTCGCGGTTCCTGAGCCATTTGGCCCAGACCCACAAGGAAACCCCCAGCGCCATGGGCGTCACCGACTCGGGCCGGGTCCTGGAGGTCCTGACCTCGAAAGACGGCACCTGGACCATCATCGTCACCCACCCCAACGGCATCACCTGCATGGTCACCGCCGGTCAGGCCTGGGAAAATATCGAGCCGGCCGCCGAGGGCCCGGTGACATGACGAGCAGGGGCGAATTGGCCGCCACCGGCGCCGGGGCGGGGACAGCGCTGTGGAACTTCTTTGCCTCGGGTCATCTAAACACCCTGCTGGCCGCCATCGCCGCCCTTCTGACGATCCTGGTCCTGTTGCAGCGCTATCGGATCAACCGGCGCGAACTAAACAAACGGAGAGACTGACATGCTTTCGCTATTAGGTTCCCTGTTGGGCTTTGGCACCTCGTTTCTGCCCAAGGTGATGGACTATTTCCAGGACCGCCAGGACAAGGCGCACGAACTGCTGGTGATGGATAAGCAGATGGTCCTGCAGGAACGCGGCCACGAAATGCGCCTGGAGGAAATCAACATCGATGCCGATATCCGCGAGACGGAGAGCCTGCACCGCCACGACCGCAAGGCCGGCATTGCCTGGGTCGACGCCCTGCGCGGATCCGTGCGGCCGGTGGTGACCTACGTCATGGTGTTGGAGTTCGTCTTCATCAAATCCGCCGCCATGTATCTGATTTTCGGCGCCGATGGGGTCAGCCTGGATACCCTGGACCAGGTCTGGGACGAGGAAACCCGCGCCCTGTTCGCCGCCATCCTGTCGTTCTGGTTCGGCCACCGGGCCCTGAAGAGCTTCTATCCAAAATGAGGACCAACGAAGCCGGCCTGGCGATCATCAAGCATTTCGAAGGCTTCTCGTCCGTGCCGTATCTGGACCCCATAGGCATCCCCACCATCGGCTATGGCTCGATCTGGGGCCTGGACCGTGCCCGGCTGACTATGACGCATCCGGATATCAGCGAAGGCGATGGCGAGATCCTGCTGGCCCGGATGCTTCACCACACCGAAAAGGCCGTGCGCCGGTTGATCCGCGTGCCGCTGTCGGAGGGCCAGTTCTCCGCCCTGGTGTCGTTTACCTACAACCTGGGAAGCGGACGGATGCAGGCCTCCACCCTGCGTATGAAGGCCAACCGGGGGGATATGGCCGGTGCGGCGGATGAGTTCCCGAAATGGCGCCGAGCGGGTGGGCGGATCCTGCGCGGCCTGGTGCGGCGTAGGGCAGAAGAACGGGCACTGTGGCTAGCGTAGCTGGGAATCGCCATCGCCCGCAGGTCATCCTAGGCAGAGTTTGTTGCGGCGGTGACCGCAGAACTCATTGACCATTTTTGCCGGACGCCTTTTGAAGAGCTTGTTGAATTGAAGGCTTTTTAGATAGCTCAGCGCGCCAGCTCTGGCTTCCTGGAGAGTCGTAGTCAAGTGCCATCAAAAGCGGGCCAACCAAATTGAATGCGTCTTTTGCCTGTTCGAGCGATTCTTCAACGTCTGTCAGGCGGTAGACATAGGCGTTGTCCCGATATGCTCTTGGCATTTTTTGCATGAGTTCCCCGGGCTTCAGTTTCAAATGCGCGGTCCAGGCAGCTGTGTGTTGGGCAAGAGCGCTTGGATCAATAAGCAGCATGCGATCGGGCAGATCGTCAGATCGTGCCCACAGGTGGTGAGCAAACGCATTCCTGCGGTCACGGGATGGCTTTATTACTTTTAACGCGGCTGAGAATAATTGGTATCCGTCTTTTGGCAGTGCGTGTTTTGCAGCGGCCTGTATTGCTCCGGTCTTACCTTTGGAGCTCGCAATGGCCCCCAACATAGCTGCAACAACCTCAAAATCTGATTCAAGGAAATTAGAGGCCATCCGTGTAAAGAATGAATCGATATAACCCCAAGTGGCTATTTGTTGTCCAATGAGTTTGGCAAATTCAGGGAAATGCCTGAGAGCACCTGGGTCAAAGTGTAAGCTCGCGTCTGGTTTCACCTTTGACAGGGGTTGGGGTGGCATTGCAAATCCTCCAATGGCTGATGATGCCTGATAAACTAAACCCAGATAATCCAACTACAAGAAGACCGGGGTCAGGTCCACAGGCGCCCTGCAGGCCTCGACCATGCGCCAGAAGGCCAACCGCTGCGACATGATCGGCGCGGCCGACGAGCTACCGGCATCGCACGCATCCATCTCGGGATACTCTCAGTAGAAAGTCACGTACCAGCCTGTTGAAGCGTTCGGGATGTTCCAGCGAGGACAGGTGGCGTGCCGGTTCCAGCCAAGCCAGCGTGGCGTTAGGGATGAGGCGCGCCATCTTTTCCGATACCTCGCGCGGCGCGCCGGGATCTTCCGGCGTTGCGATGATCAGGGTCGGCGCGGCGATCTCCGGCAGACGCTCGGTGGTGCCCAGCATACACATAGCCTCGGACGCTGATTGAAAGCTCTCCGGTGCAAAATTGCGGACTACCTTGTCCATGTAGAGGTAGCCCGGCGTTCGCTGTTCCGCCGCCTCGGCCGTGAACCAGCGTGCCATTAACGGGCCATGGACGGCTTCGATGCCGCCGTCGAGCGCCTGCCGGGCGCGGGCGCGCCACATCGCCACATGCGCTTCGGTGTATTCGCACGTGGTGTTGACCAAAATTAGGGATGCGAGCCGCTCCGGATAGGCAAGCGCGAACGTCTGCGCTATCTGTCCGCCCAGCGACACGCCGCAGAAATGCACCCTTTCGATCCCGAGCGCATCTTGCAAACCCGCCACGTCCGCGGCAAGCATCTCCAGCGTATAGGGACCGGGAGGGGCGTCGCTACGGCCATGCCCGCGGGTATCGTAGCGAAGCACCTTGAAGCCCTCGAAGGCGGGCAAATGCGGTTCCCAATAACCGAGACCGGAAGCGAAGCAGTGGTTCAGGCAAACCACCGGCGCGTCCGGTGGGCCGCTTAGTTCATAGGCCATCATAATGTCGCCGTTATCGATGCGCTCGATTGTCATTCCGCAGCCGTTCCTCTACTGTCCGGACAGCATGCAATACCACGCCCGTCGGGAGCCGTCGCCGCCGATGTCCGAACGACCCCAAACCAATCGACGTTTTGTCCTGCGTTCGCGGCCGGCAGGCCTGCCCGACGACGGCAATTTCGAGATCGAGACGTTGGCGATCGTCCCTCCATGCGGGGACGAGCTTCTCATCCGCGTGCTTGTCGCCGCGCTATCGCCGTGGCAGAACCAGCGCCTGAAGGATTTCAAGAATTATACCAATCCCTTTCGGATTGGCGAGCTGATCGATTGCGACGTACTTGGCCAGGTGATCGCGGGCGAGTCCGGCGGCTTCGCGCCGGGCGTCCTCGTAACCGGACGGCTAGGCTGGCAGGAGTTCGCGATCGCCAGATCCGAACAACTGACGGCCGCGACGGCCGAGTTCGCCGACACCCTGTGGCTCACCGCGCTCAGTTCCCCGGGTCTTACGGCTTACTGCGCCATGGACCTGTTCGGCAGGCCGATGCCAGGTCAGACCCTTGTCGTCACCTCGGCGGCCGGCGCGGTCGGCGGTTATGCCGTGCAACTGGGCAAGCAGGCCGGCATGCGCGTCGTCGGGATTGCCGGGGGTAGTGAAAAATGTGCGCTGGTAATGGAACGACTCGGCGCTGATATTTGTCTCGACCATCGCCGGCAGGGTCTCGACGAACGCCTTGGCGAAGCCTGTCCCGATGGCGTCCATCTGTTCTTCGATACCGTGGGTGGCGGGGTGGCCGACGCCGTATTCCACCATCTGGCCAAATATGCAACCGTCCTGATCGTTGGCCGCACGGTTTCCAACAACAGTGACCGGCCCGATATCGACCCGGTGAACATGCGCCAGTTGTGGGCGCGGGAAGCGACGATCCACTGCTTCTCCCGCTATTCCTATCCGGAACGCTGGAGCTTCGCGCGCGCGCGGATGATGCAGCTTTGCCGGGACGGGCGGATCCGCGCCGTCGAGCAGGTGGTCGAGGGTTTCGAACGGACGCCGGCGGCGCTGCGGGACATGCTAAACGGCAAGTATATGGGCAAAGTGCTGGTACGATATGCTCATGCGGACGATAACCTGGGTGGGTTGCGATGACGGTCGAAATGGTACGTGTCGGGGACATAGACATCGCCTACCGCTGGGACGGCGCGACGAACGGCCCTGTCGTGATGATGGCGCATGCCATGGGCACCAGTCACCGCATCTGGGACTTGCAGGTGCCGGCACTCGCCGACCGCTACCGGCTCTTGCGATACGACTGGCGCGGCCACGGCTTCAGCAGCGCGCCGGCGGGCCCTTATACGCTCGATCAGTTCGTCGCCGACGCCGTTGGCGTGATGGACGTGCTGGGACTGGGGAAAGTGCACTGGGTCGGCATTTCCACCGGCGGAATGATCGGCCAGGGGTTGGCCATTCACCATCCCGAAAGAATTTCATCCCTGAATTTGTGCAATACGACCTCGCAATCGACGCCCTGGTATCGCAACCGGGTTGCCGAACGTCAGGCGGTAGCGCGACAGGAGGGCATGGATCCAGCTTGGGAAATGACCAAGCGGCTGTGGTTTACGGACGACTACGTGGACGCGGAAGGACCGGACTACATCACGACACGCGATGTATTTGTCCGTACCCCCGTCGCTGGATATCTCGGCGGCACTTCTGCCGTGGCAAACCTCGCTTACCGTGAAATGCTGCCCCGGATAGAGGCGCCGACTCGGATCATCGCGGCCGGCGCCGACCCGGTCACGCCGATTGAGCGCGCGCAGGAGATTCACCAGCGGATTAAAGGGTCGCAACTCTCTGTTATTGAAGGACAGCGCCATTTCTCCAACGTCGAAGTGCCGGAGAAATTTAACGCTATTCTGCGCCGCAGCCTCGACGCATTCACGAGCTCCAGATAGCGCCGCACAGGGAAGTCAATCACCGTTCCGGGATTTAGAGCGCCGGTTGGCCACCAATCCCATGACTTCATCCCGCAAACTTCCGTTATTGATGCTGTGGACGGCTTCCACCATCTGGCATCTAGGCCATTTTCGATATTCATCGCGCAACCGAGCCACCCCCATGCCGCCGTGAAGGGCCGCATTTTCACCGTGCTGATCGATCAACCGCTTGGCGGTACGGTGGATGTCGATGTCTGAGGTCAGTTGCCGGCAGGCGCTTGCGCCTAATCGTCCGCGGCTTTCCGCGATCTATCCTCGAGCCGGCGATACCGGCTTTCGTCGCAGAGAACGGACAGCGCCAACATGCGGGTCTCGCGATGGTTTTTGTCGTAAAGGATGACGGCGTGAGGCAATTGATGCAGGGGATTGATGAGATGTTTGACGACCCAGACACTTCCCGGCGTGCCAACTTTTTCAAGTCGATCTCCGGATTTAAGCGTGGGGTTCTTGAATGGTCGGCGCATCTAATTGTTCCCTGCCAAGTGGCGCTGCCCCATGCTACCATGGCGGGGGCGTAGCAAAGAAATGAAAACGCCGGCATTTGCGGCCATCCAGAGCCGGCCCGGTGCGTGCGCCATGTCAATGACACATACAGATGTCCGGTTTTTGTAGCACATTAAATGTCCGCTTTTATTTGCTAGG
>JAQBYC010000099.1 GCA_027623205.1 Pseudomonadota bacterium
CAGGTGGCAGAGTTTTACTCCGCCCGCGGCGGATTATCCGCCGCCTCCGTGGCCTAATTTGTCACCGCCGAATACAAGCGCGACCCACTCGCGCCAGCCAAGAATTTGTCTCTCATTTTCCGGTGCACGGCGCCTTTGGTTAGGATTTACACTGCTATCGAATTCAATCATGTGAAGCGTGACCGGTAGGCTTGTCAATTTTGGTGATTATGGCGTCGCTTACCCTGCGGTAACTTCGGAACGTACGCTCGGCCAAGACGACAAAATAGGTTTCAAGATCGATCAAGACATATCCGCGTTCGAACAACTCCATGCTGATCGAGCGGATCATTGCCGCGGGAATGCGGCGTCGGCCCGTCAAAATACGCATGTGCTTCATGGATATGCGATAGCGACCACGTTTCTTGCCGCCAAACTCCAGATCATATAATTCCACTAGTCTTTCCGCGACCAGGCGCACACGTACTATCGGATCCATCTTTGACTCTATAGACTAATAATATTGCACTATAGATATATTATTTTTCCCCATAGTCAAATTAAAAATATAACTTGGCTATATCGTCAACGGTGCGCCCCAAACAATGTCCGACGTCAGCGCCCGTGGGACGCATTGAGGGGTTTTCATAGGGGAGGATTTCTGGCTCATCGTAGTGACCGAAGGGAACGAAGACGAGACAGAAAGGCATGAGCAAGAAAGGCCCGGCCGAACAGGGTTTTCGCGCCATCGCCACAACGCTTTGGCTGGAGCTTTCCGACCTTTCCAAGGCCTGGGCACAGCGCACCATAGCATTTCACGGGCGAACCGAACTTCAGGGTAATCAACTACGTCTCGGTCTTTTTACTTCCAGCCCCAATGATCTGGATGGAGCAATTGCCACCTTGCTTCAGCGGATAAAATCTCCGTAGACCCGTAGTAGGAATCCATGAATGCCCAGGTCGCCAGATTCAAGAGTATGAAGACCGTACCCAGTAGGGAGGCAATGCGAACCATATAGCCAAAATTGTGCAGGGCACCCCCTTTGATGGACCGTAGTTGTTTTTCCACCCTGCGGGCATCCTCCTGTGACTGCGCCCAGGTTAGGTAGGCCTGCAGGCGGGCTTTCCCACCCACGGGCGCGCCAGGGGCCGAACGATCAGGAAACAGCAGGCTCTTCAAATAACCCAGACCAATTAGGGCAATTATGGACCCGCAGCCAACCGACAAAACGATATAGAAAACCGTGTTCGCGAGTAATCCGTGCTGGGGTACCGCCCACAGCGCCAGAGGAAAGATGATAACGATAAGACCGAATAGGGTCATGACACCCTCGATCACACCAATGGCCAATTGGTCGGCGACGGTTAGTGAGCCACTCGTACGTCTCAATTTGGAAACTCCAGGCTCGATCACTTTTCATATTCAGAACTTGTCGGTCCAACGACAGGCGAAGTGCGCCTGGCTGCTGGATTTGGAGAAGCCCTCGAGGAACTCCGACACATATTGCGCGAGCCAATATACATCACCAACGCCGGTAGGTCTTCGAATGTCGGCTGCCGCCCTTGAGCCGGCATGGCCGGTTGCCGAAACGACAGTTCATGCATGTCAGCGTCGTTGGTATCGCCTGAACCTTCTGCAATACGTGCTCAATCATTTTCGTGCGTTTCATGCCAGCTGTATTGATCGGACGGGCCATGAATTGAGCGCCGCGTCCTCGATCACCCGTCTCGCCATGGGGTCGATGCCGATTCCATTCCCTTCGGCTGCCGCGTCCTGGAGGCATTCTGCATGATTTTTCGCTCTGCTTACCCTCGCGCCGTTTGTCCGCCGGCGCGTCGCGGTTGGAAATCCGGTCCTCCAATGGATCGGGAAATGCCCGCCTCACGTTATTGTTTGCATGTCCCCTCCATCAAGGCGGAACGCACAGGCGGACTTTCCCAAGGCGATGAGACAGAATTCTCGCTACCGGTCGGGTTCAAATGCCCTATTGTCTCGCCAAGGGAGGCGCAGATGACGGAACATCGTATGACGCCGACAGCCGGTCGTACCGCGCTCATGGTTGTTGATATGCAGAATGCATTTTGTACGGATGGTGGATCGGTCGCCTCCATAGGTCTGGATATTTCCATGCTCAAGGCGGCGATCGCGCCCTGTGCCCGCCTCGTCGAAGGGGCGAGAGCCGCCGGCATACCCATCATATTCACGCGCCACATATATCGCGCCGACTATGCCGACGGCGGTGTGTTGGTCAAATATCTGCCGCCCCGCGTTGGGCGAGCGGGATCACCTGGCAGCCGGCACTCAGGATGTTGAAGTGGTGAAGGAACCATACCCCCGGCAAGGCGACTACGTGGTTGATAAGAACCGCCCCAGCAGCTTCTACGCCACGGGGCTGGAGCCCATTTTGAACGGTCTGGACACGGACAGCCTGGTGGTTTGCGGCGTAACGACGAACTGCTGCGTGGAAACCACGGTGCGCGATGCCAGCCAGCGGGACTACAAAACCTTTGTCGTTACTGATGCGACAGGCGAATTGGAACAGCAGCGCCACGACTTCGCCATCAACACCATGGCATTTCTGTTTGCCGAAGCCGTGACCGTTGACGAGGTCCTGCAATTCTGGCAATCGCAGCGGTCCTCAGCCGCCTAAACCAGGCTAGAGCTGAACGCCCTTTGTCAGGGCGCCATCCACCACCAGATTGGTGCCCATGATGAAGCTGGCGGCGGGACTGGCCAAAAAAACCACGGCCCGGGCGATCTCCTCCGGCTTCGCCATGCGGCCCGTGGGATTGAGGGCCAGGGCCTGGGCGTAGAATTCAGGATTGCCCTGCTCTATCTGCTGCCACACGCCGCCGTCGAAATAGGTATTGCCGGGCGATACCGAGTTGGCGCGAATGCCCTTGCCCGCCAATTGGCAGGCCAGACCCTGGGTGTAATGCAGCAAGGCCGCCTTGAAGGCGCCATAAGGTCCGGCGGCAAAATCTATCTCCCGCCCCGAGACACTGGATACCGTGACGATTGCGGCGGCGTCGCTTTTTTCCAGCCATGGCATCGCGGCTTCCACCATACGCACGCTATGCATCAGGTCGATTTCGAAACCCTGGCGCCAGCTCGCCTCGTTACTCTCGATGGCCAAAGCGGAGACGTTGGCAACGACAATATCTATGCCACCAAAGGCACCCGCCGCCGCCTCGACCCAGCCCTTCAAGGCGGCCGTATCGGAGACATCAAGCGCCTGACCTAAAGCGGAAGTGCCCCGCGACTGAAGTTCGGCCGTCGTCGCGGCGACCGCCGCCCCATCACGGGCACAGATTGCGACGGCGGCGCCTTCGTCCGCCAACAGCGCCGCCACGGCCCGCCCGATGCCTTTGGTGCCACCGCTTACCACGGCCCTCAAGCCCTTTAATCCCAAATCCATTGCCGGCCTCCCCGTTTTCACATGCGCCAATTTTGCCCGTCAATCGTCATGGGGCGTAGACGGCGGTCACATAACCCGTCACCATCATCTTACGGTCGAATGGCAGGGGAACCCAGAGATGAATGAACAGGATTTTAGAGCGTATTTAGGGGAGCAGGGCTATGCCGAAGCGAAAACCGGCGCCTACGATGTTGGCCCGGCTAGCGAAGAGCATGCCCACGACTTTTCCGTCAGCGGCATGGTGCTGGAGGGTACATTCGTCCTGACCACGGCCGATGGCAGGCAGGCATTGACGCCCGGTGAGAGCTGGACCCTGGCCGCAGGCACCCTGCACCGGGAACAAGTGGTCGGTGACGGACCGGCCCGCATCATCTATGGCACCAAGTAAAGCGGCTTCATTGAGAGAGCTGCCTGTAGATCAGCGCACATTTGATCCAAATGGGCGCTAAGTGGAAAGCCCTGTAACCCGCTCACAACGAAAATTTGGGGCGCCGCCTCCCTGGGCGGCGCGCCATTAAATTACGATGTCTTCCAATCAAAGTTAGCCTCGAACGCCGCCGCCGCGCGATAGATCGTGCGCTCGTCAAAACGTTTGCCGATGAGTTGCAGGCCGGCGGGCAGGCCATCGGCATTGCGGCCACAGGGAACTGAAATGGCCGGATGGCCCGTGTAGTTATAGGGCGAGGTATTGCCCAGCATGCACCAGGACTGCTCAATCCTACTGAACCGGTCGGCGCCTTCGACCGGCAAGGGCATCGCGGTCATGGGCAGGGTCGGCGTCAACAGCAGATCCCACGCCTTGAACAGCTGTTCATAGTAGAGGGTCGCCTGGCGTTTGAGGTTTTGCCCCTTGCCATAAATCCGCCCGCCATAGGTCTGGCTTACCCAGGCGCCCAACAGGGTCATGGCCTTGACCGTGTCGGGCCATTCATCGGCCCGCCGCCCGGCGGCGTTAATTTTCTCGATCAGGCTGGGCGGATAAAAACCCGCCGCGCCGCTGGCCACGCCGCCACCAAAGGTGAACTGGCGCACCATGCCTTCGGCGATCATGGGCAAATAGATCTTGCCGATCTCCGTATGCATAGGCACGGAGATGCGTTCCACCTTGGCGCCCAGGCTGGCCAACAGATCGGCCGCCGCCAGCACGGCCGTATCGACCGCCTCTTCGGATTCCTCCCGCCCGAAGGCCTCCTCGATAATACCGATCCGCAGACCTTCGACACCCCGGTCCAGTTCCTCGGTATAGGTATCCGCCCGTACGCCCGATTGCCGGTTATCATAGCCATCGGGACCCGCCAGTACTTCCAGCAACAAGGCGTTGTCGGCCACATTGGCGGTCATCGGGCCGACATGATCGATGGAAACTTCCATGCTCATGATGCCGCTGTAGGGCACCAACCCGTGGGTTGGCTTCATCCCGACGATACCGGAAAAAGCGGCCGGGATGCGGATCGAACCGGCCTGATCGCCGCCGATGGACATGTCCACGGCCCCGGATCCGACCAGCGCGGCGCTGCCCGAAGACGAGCCGCCCGCCGAATAGCCATATTTGACGGGGTTATGCACCGGGCCCGTGGACGAGGTGTAACTGCTGCCTGAAAGGCAAAAATATTCGCAGACCGCCTTGCCGGTGATCGTGGCGCCCGCGTCCAGCATGCGGGTTACGATGGTGGCGTCAACCTCCGGTACATAACCTTCCATGACCGAGGCGCCGTTCATCAACGGCACGCCGGCCAAAAGCACGGTGTCTTTCAACGCCACGGTCTTGCCCGCAAGCTTGCCCTCCGATGCGCCCTTCACCTCGGTCTTGTAATACCAGGCATTGAGGGGATTATCCTCGGCCGTAGGCCGGGTGCCGGGGCTTCGGGGATATTTGACCTCGGGCAGGGCATCGGGTCCGCTGAGGGCGGCATCGGTCAATTCGAACTGCGGGCCCAATACGGCGGCGAAGAACTCCGTGTCCGCCGCCGTCAGGGTAACGCCGAAGGTCGCGGCAATATCCTGGAGCTGTTGGTTGGTCGGTTTCATCTGCCTGGCCTCCTTTGCCTGCGATTATTTTGGTTACGCGGTGAACGTCGTCCAATCGCCAGATTGCTCGAACGCTTCGGCCGCCTTGTATATTGTGGCCTCGTCAAAGAACCGGCCGGTCAGCATCAAACCTACGGGACGGCCGTCGCTCATGCCACAGGGCATGGAGAGGGACGGATGGTGGCTGATGTTGAAGGGGGCGGTGTTTTCCAGCATCTCGAAGGCGCGGTCGACGTGAAAATTCCAGTCATCGTCCGCGGTCGGCAACGGCGTCGCCTTCATGGGCAGAGTTGGCATCAGCAACAGGTCATAGTCGGCCAACACCGCATCATAGGCCGCGCGCAGGGTATAGGAGAGATTGACCGCCTTGCCATAGAGACGCTTGCCGACGGTGTTGTCCACATGGGTACCCATCATCATGGCTAGCTTCAAAGTTTCCGACAGCGAATCCGCCTGCGCCCGCCAGCCGCGGTGAAAGTCCATCAACGCCGTGGAGTACAAATCACTCCGCGAGATGCCGTAACCGTCACCCATCATCATGGTGTGGGTCAGTCCATGCAGCCCGATGGGCGTCCAGATCGCCATGGCGTCCAGATGCATGGGGATGGAGACTTCCTCGACCGTGGCGCCAAGATCAGCGAAACGGGCCGCCGCCGCCCGCACATAGGCATCCACGTCCGCCTCTGAATTCTCCCGCCCAAAGCCTTCTGTCACGACGGCGATTTTCATGCCGCCGACGCCGCCACCCAGCATTTCACTGTAGGGTTGGGTAACGATATTCTGCTGCCGGCCGTCGTAGCCGTCCACGCCTGCTATGACTTCCAGCATCAGCGCATTGTCGGCGACGGTCGCGGTCATGGGACCCGTGTGGTCGATAAAAGGCTCGATAGGCATGACACCCGTATAGGGTACCAGGCCATAGGTCGCCTTCATTGCGACGATGCCGCAATAGGCCGCCGGGATACGGACGGAGCCACCCTGGTCGCCACCAATGGCCATATCCACCGCGCCCGCTGCAACCAGAGCCGCACTGCCCGATGACGAACCACCGGCCGAATAGCCTGGCGCCCGTGGATTATCCACGTTGCCGGTGGCGTTGGTATGACTGCCGCCCGAAAGGCAAAAGCATTCGCAATGGGCCTTGCCCATGATCGTGGCGCCGGCATCCAGCAACCTGGTCACAACGGTTGCGTCAACGTTGGGTACAAAACCTTCCAATGTGGCGGAGCCGTTCATCATGGGCACGCCAGCCAGCATGACGTTGTCTTTCACCGCGACGGTCTTGCCGACCAGCTTACCCGTTGCCGCGCCCTTGACTTCGGTTTTGTAGTACCAGGCATTGTGGGGATTTTCAGCCCCCGTGGGGCGATAGCCAGGCGTGCGCGGATATTTTATTTCAGGCAACGGATCGGCCATTTGGTCAACCGCCTTGTAGGCCGCTGTGTAGGCGGCAAAACGGGGCTGCAACAACGCGACCTTGGCCGCGTCGATATTCATGCCAAGTTGTTCGGCAATCTCGTATACTTGTTCATCGGTGGGCTGTTGTACGGTCATCACGATCTCCCCAATATTTAGGTTTTATGTTCCAAAGCCAAGATATTCAGCGACCATTGCCGAGTCCTTGATATTCTCAAGCGGAATTTCGGTATCCAGAACGCCCCGGGAGATGGTGTAGACGCGCGAGGCCAGTCCCAGAATAAAATCCAAATTTTGCTCGACTAATACAATGGTCAGGTTCTGCTTTGCTTGCAACTCCTTCAAGACGTCGCTGATTTCATGAATGATCGAAGGCTGCACCCCTTCGGTCGGTTCATCCAGCAGGATGAACGAGGGATGGTTACATAGGCACCTGGCAATGGCCAGAATTTGCTGTTCACCACCGCTCAAGGCGCCGCCGCGGCGATCCAGCAATGGGCTCAAACGCGGGAAGAATTCCAGCATCTCGTCAATCCGGTCGAGAGAGCCCTTCTTGCCCAGAACGCCAACGGTCAGGTTTTCCAACACCGTCAGGTTGGGAAAAATTTCCCGGCCCTGCGGCACCAGCGACATGCCCATGCGGGCGCGGCGATAGGTTGGCAAACGCCGGATTTCCTTGTCCTGAAATTTGATGTTGCCGCCCGTCGTGGTGACGAAGCCCATGATCGCGCGCATCAACGTTGTCTTGCCCATGCCGTTGTGACCCAACACGCCGACGAACTCGCCCTGTTCCACGTGCATATCGATCTTGTGCAGGATTGGCACATGTCCATAGGCCGCCTTTAGGTCCTGAATTTCAAGCAGCGCCATCGGCTTCTTTTCCCAGATAGATTTCCTGTACTTCGTGATGGGCCATGATCTCGGCGACATCGCCTTCGATGAAGACACGGCCGCGGTGGAAGACGGTGATCTCGGTCGCGATGTCCTTTATGAACTGCATGTCATGTTCGACCACGATGAGCGACATCCGCCCCGCCAGATCACGCAGCGCCGAGGCCAGGCGGCCGCGTTCTTCGGCTGTCATGCCAGCGGCCGGTTCGTCCAGCAAAACCAGCCGCGGCTGACCCGCCAGGACCATGGCCAGTTCGATCAATTGACGCTCGCCATGGGCCAGGGAGCCCACCTCCCGGTGCGCCAGCGCGGTAATCCTGATCAACTCCAACATCTCGTCCGTGATCTCTTCCGAGCGCTTTTGCGAATGGCGTTGCCGGGCCGAAAGGGCGATATTTTCCCGCGCCGGCAGGCCGTCGAACAGGTTGGGGACCTGGGTCTTGATGCCAATGCCCTGACGCACGATGTCATGTGTATTCTTGCCGCTCAGCTCCCGATCCGCGAACAGGATAGAACCGGCGGTCGGCTTCAACTGCCCCGTCAGACATTTGAAGAAGGTGCTTTTGCCGGCGCCGTTGGGTCCGATCAAACAGCGCAATTCGCCTGTTTTCAGGGTGAAATCCACCTGATCCACGGCCACCACGCCGCCGAACCGCATGGTCAACCGCGAGGTCGTCAGAATGGCCCGCTCCGCCGTCATGGGGATCCCTTTCCTGTTGATCCGCCGCGTCTGCGCCATACCTTCACCACCAGGTCACGGGCCGTCGGAAACAGTCCCTTTGGCAACAGCAGCACCAGGAAAATCAGAATGGTGCCCAATACGATCAGGTTGTTGATCAACTCCGTCTGGCCCAGCTGGAATGATAAATATTCCAGCGCGAGAACCCCAACTATAGGCCCGAACAAGGTGCCGACGCCCCCCGCCATCACCCAGATCAGACATTTAGCCGACCATTCCAGGCTGAAAATATTCGGATCCACGAAAGTCTGGTAGCTCGCCCACATGGCCCCGGCCGCACCGCCGATGGCGCCACCGATCGAAAAGATGCACAATTTGTAAAAACGAACGTCATAGCCCAGCAGGCCGGTGCGAACCTCGTTCTCGCGGATAGATATGGCGACCCGGCCAAATTTCGATTTGATCAAGGCATGCAACAACACATAGACCGCGATCAGGATGGCCATGAAATACTGGAACATCTGTGCCGGCTCCATCTCCTGTCCGGGTCGCCAGGGCAGGGTCATGATTGGGATGGAGGGTATGCCGTTGAAGCCGCCCAGACGCGCCTTGCCGATAATGTATTCCGGGCCGGCTGTATGATTGATCAGCTTCCACAAGATCAAGGTCACGACAAGCGTGACCACGCCCAGGTAGACATCGTTCAAACGGCCGTAAAACATAAAATAGCCCAGGGCGGCGGCGAACAGCGCGCAGGCCCCGATGGCGATGAGGAACGGCACTGTCGTCTGTCCCATATTGATGGCGGCGACGGCGAAGACATAGCCGCCCAGGCCGAAGAAGCCGGCCTGGCCAAAACTCAAGATACCGCCGAAACCCCAAATGTAGGCCAAACTCAGGACAAACAGCGAAAGCACCACATACTTCGTCATCTGCAGCACTTCGAACAGATCGAAAAGGATCGGCACGAAAATCAGGATCGCCAAGCCCAGCACCGTAACGAAACCGGCGCCCAGCCAATCCTTGGAAACTTTGCTCAGCATTCAATCCTCATGATGGCGCCGATTGTCAGACGCTGCGGGTGAAGATGCGGCCGGTGATGCCCTGTGGCAGCAGGCGCAGCAAGATCAGGGCGACGAACAACAGCGTGGCATCGCCAAACACCGGCCCGCTGGCAAAGGTCACCGCCTGACTGATGGTGCCCAGAATGCCCGCCGCACTCAGGGTCCCGGCGACCACGGCGGCGCCACCCGTGACGACGGTAATGAACGCCTTGCCGATAAGCAGCGCGCCCATGCCCGGCACGACGCCGCTGATGGGCGCCAAAAGGCCGCCCGCCAGACCGGCGAAGGCTGCGCCAATACCAAATGTCGCCATATATACGATCTTGGAATTTACCCCGAGGCATTCCACCATGTCGGGATTCTGCATGGTCGCCCGGGCGATCAGACCGGCCTTGGTGTACCGCAAGGTCAGGTACACGGAGGCAATGAAGGCCATGGCGGCGAAGATCAGGAACAAGGTATAGATCGCCACGGTATATTGCCCAATGGCTAACCCGCTAAAGGGCGTGGAGACACCTTCCACCGTATTGCCGAATACGACCGTGACAAAACCGATCAGGAACAAGCTCAAGCCCCAGGTCGCCAGCAATGAATCGATTATCCGCCCATAGAGATGCCGGATAATCAGGCGTTCCACGATAATGCCGAAGAGACCAACGGCCAGGGGCGCCAGTATCAGTATCGCGACCCAGATATTGACTCCCAATTTGGTTGTCAGAACAACGGTGTAACCGCCCAACATCATGAACTCGCCATGCGCGATATTAATCACCCGCATCATGCCGAAAATGACCGCAAGTCCGGTGGCGATCAATATCAGGCCGGCGACCTCGCGCAATAGTTCAATCGCCACCACCAGGGAAAAATCCATGGAAGTCCACCCCGCTTCATGCTTTTTTAGAGCATGTTTCTTCTAAACATGCCCGGACTCTTAAGAAAAGAGCCATTGAACCAATCACTTGGATCGCTAAAGCGAATCCAATTGATTGAAAATCGCTCTAACTGCCCGGGCCGCCGATCCAGGTGGCCCGGGCGGTTAAGCGCAGTTACGAGCTACTCAAGCGATATTTCGTAATGCTTGTTCGCGTCCGGGTTTTTTTTCAGGTTGCAGACCAGTTGTGTATCGG
Organism: Pseudomonadota bacterium; assembly: GCA_027623205.1. Classification (GTDB taxonomy): domain Bacteria; phylum Pseudomonadota; class Alphaproteobacteria. Next base: position 10,604 of record JAQBYC010000099.1, read on the forward strand.
CCGGTTGCACCTGCGAGAATTTTTTCTTGATGATGAACTGCTTGTCCTGCAGGTCGGCGATATAAACATCGCGGATCGCATGATGGGTCAGCGGATCGATGGAAACCTTCCCGGACGGCATGGTGTAGGTCTTGCCTGTCTCCATTGCTTCGATGATCTTTACGCGGTCCAGACTGCCCGCCGTGCGTACGGCATCGGCCCAGATCATCATGCCTTCCCAGGTAAAGGCGGAAAGCTCGGTCAGCAGCGGGGTTTTTTCCGGATAGCGCTTCTTGACCGCTTGCACCCAGGCCTTATTTTCCGGGGTATCCACCGTAGGATAATAGCCATAGCAACTGATGATGCCATTGGCGACTTCCGGTTGGATGATCTCGATCTCGGCGCCGCCGGCGCCAAAGGTCGTGGAGGCGATGGGGATCTCGTTTTTCATGCCGGCCGCGGCCCATTGATTGTAAAAACCTAGATGGCCGGAGCCAACCAGCGCGCTCATGACCATATCAGGCTTGGCGCTCTGAATTTTCGAGATGGTCGGGCCAAAGTTGGTCACGTCGAGGGGAAAGAAATCGGTCGAGACCACCTCGCCGCCATTTTGTTCCACATAGCGTTTGACCCAGGCCGCGGTGATCTGGCCATAGTTGTAGTCAGCCGCGATGGTGTAAACTTTCTTACCCCATAGCCCCATGGTGTAGGGAACCAGCTTTTCCACGGTCTGCGCCGGGGTCGTGCCCAACGAGATCTCGTTGCGGTCACAGACGCCACCCTCATACAGCGTGTTGTAGAAATACAGCGTCTTGTAGCGATGCAGGATCGGCCGGATGGTTTCCCGGCTGGCTGAAGTAATCCCGCCCATGACCACGGCGGCCTTGTCTTTCAGGGCCAGTTGGGTTGCGTACTGGGAATACAAGGACATGTTGGTCTGCGGATCGTAGACCACACCCTTAACCTTTTTGCCCAGCAGGCCGCCACTGGCATTGATTTCCTCAATTGCCATGAGCATGATCTGGTTCATCGGAATGCCGGCGAAATCGATAAAGCCGGACAGGTCATGCAAGCCACCAACGATGATCTCGTCGGCGGCTTGGGCGGCAAATGGCAACATGGGAAGTGTGCCGGCAGCGCCAGCGAGGGCTGCGGTACCTTTTAGTATTGAACGTCTGGAAATATTACGCGTCATGGCAAGTTCTCCGTTCTGTGAAGCCTATAAAAACCCTGTACTCATGAACATGATATTGTGATTGATGAATGCCCCATCGATCTTGAGATTATGCCAGCTTCGCACCTCCGTGCAAGTGCGGCGATTGACAGTGCGGCGATGGGGGGAGGCTGTTTCGTTTGGCCGCAAAAAGGTCCGACGCAGGCATCTGCAAACCCGTCCCGATGTCAATGCCGGCTCAATTTTGGTTTGAGCCAACCAATAAGCCAACTAAGTTGAATTGAGCCAGCTATGCAGGTGGTGGCGGGGCCGTCTTGCCCATTGACGCGGTTGCCATCCACATTGCTGGCTGTGCCGGCTCCCACCCGAGATCATTGACCGGGCGATTTGGCTCCGGTCTACCCTGAGCCCACGCGGCGTCGCGGATCTGTTGCCGGAACGCTCAGTTTGCCGCCGTCCGGGAAAATTGCGGCCGCGGACGGTAACCAGCGTGATTATTTCTCTCTGCTTTCCCCTGTACCGCTTGTCCGCCGGTGCGTTGCGGTTATGCTTGCCGCTTCATCCACGTCATGCACGGGCGAGGTTCGCGATGCAGGATTGTCTTTCGGGAATAGAGGTTCTGGAGATCGGCGTGATGACGCCGGGCAAGTTCGCGGGATTCCTGCTGGTTGGCTGGGGCGCGCGGTCACTCCGCATCGAGCGCCCGGGTGGCCAATTGGACCCGATCACCAACGAGGACCTGCTGCTCAACCGGGGCAAGCGGTCGATGATGCTCGATCTACGTTCCGCGGCCGGGCGGGAGGTGGTGCATCGCCTCGCTGCCCGGGTCGACGTGGTGATTGAAGGCTACCGGCCGGGCGTGGCGAAGCGTCTCGGCATTGATTGGGAGACGCTTCGGGAGCTAAATCAAAAGCTGGTCTATTGTTCGATTTCGGGATTTGGCCAGGACGGGCCGGACCGTTTGCGCCCGGGTTTCGACCTGATTTTTCAGGCGGCAACGGGGCTTTTGCACGCAACAACGCCGCCGGGCGCCGTGCCGTCTGTTCCCGCGGCCAATCTCGCCGATGCCGCCGCCGGCTTCGCCGCCGGCTTTGCGATTACGGCGGCGCTTCGAAAGGCGGCGGTCGATGGGGTTGGAAGCCGTCTTGATCTCTCTATGCTGGAGGCGGCGTTCTCGCTGCTCGCGGTCTCGCACGGAACGCTGCACACCCACGACGGCGCAAATGGCGGCGCCTTGCGCGCCGCCTGCAACGTCTACCAGGCAGCGGATGGGCGTTACCTCGCGATTGCCGCCGTGCGTCCGGCTTCCTGCCGGGCGCTTTTCGAGCACCTGGGGCGTGGTGATCTTGCCGTGCGCGGTTTGCTGCCAGGCGATGCCGAGGCGATCTCGTTCCTCAAAACCGCAATCGCGGCAAGGCCCGCCGCCGAATGGGTCGTGGAACTGGGCGCGCTGGATATCGAGGTCTCGCCGGTGCGCTCGCCGGCGGAAGCCTTTGACGATCCCCAGCTCTTGGCGCGGGGCATGATCGCCGCCTCGAACCATCCGCAGGCGGGGCCGCTGCGCCAGATCAATGGGCTCGCCGGGTCAGGTTTGCCTGAACTGGCCCCGGCGCCCGTGTTCGGGCGGGATACCGAGGTTGTCATGGCCGAACTTGGATACAGCGAAGCGGCGATCGCCGCCCTTCGCGGCGCGGGCAAGATCTGACGGGTACTTTGCGATCCGTGTCTGTGTGGTTATGCTTGATTTCCACGGTACCTGCGAACCAAGAAGGAGAGGCGCCCCATGAGCCACGTTCAATATATGCAACGGATCCGGGACTATTACCTGGGCCAAGGCTACGAGAAGCCCTATGTGTGGGCGCATTTCGAGGACGTCGCCTTTACCCCGCTCAAAAAGCCGCTGTCGAAATCGACGGTTACCTTGTTTTCGACATCCGACGTTTCGGTGCGGCGCGAGGCGGGCAGCGCGCTGCCGCCGTCGGAGACCACGGTCGGCGAGGTTTACTCGGTGCCCTGGAACACACCGGTCGCGGAACTATACAGCCGGCAGGAAAGTTTCGACCGCTATGCGACTTCGCTCGATGACATCGATTCATATCTGCCGATCACACGCCTGCGGGAATTCGTCGCGGCCGGACGCATCGGCGCGGTGTCGCGCAACTTCCACAATATCAACCGCGGCTACAGCCAGAAACTGATGCTGGAAACCTCGGCGCCGGCGGCCCTGGCCAAGTGCCGCGCGGAAGGCGCCGACGTCGCGATCCTGACACCCGTCTGACCCGTCTGCCACCAGACCGTGAGTCTGGTCGCCCGGCACTTGGAAGAGAACGGCATTCCCACCGTAATTATTGGCGCGGCCCGCGATATCGTCGAACATTGCGGCGTCTCAAGGTTCGTCTTCGTGGACTTTCCACTGGGCAGCCCCTGCGGCGAGCCGTTCGATAGTGAGATGCAAAGCCGAATTGTCGGTGCGGCGCTGGATCTGCTGGAAACCGCGACGGCGCCCCGAAACACGGTGGCCATGCCGCTGGTCTGGTCCAAGGGCGAGGCCTGGAAAGACAGCGTCTTTACGGCGGAGCAGCCGTTCCTTTCGCCGGATCAGGTGCAGAGCTGGGAGACCCGCAAGCAACGCTATCGCGACCAAAAAACGCAACCCTAGGTGACGGCGTCCTAGCGGCGCCGGCAACGCCTGGATTAGAGGAGAAAACATGGCCAAGGAAGATTTCACGCTGGGCATGAAGACCGAGCGCATGACGGATATCGCGCTCGCCTTCAAGAAAACCGGCACCCTGCTTGCGGCAATCGAAATGGGACTGTTCTCCCACATCGCGGGCGGGGCGGGTACGGCAGAGGAGCTGGGCACGGCGATGGGCATCGATGCCGAGAAAGCCGACCGGCTGCTGACCGCGTGCAAGGCAATGGATTTGCTGCGCGAGGTTGACGGGCGCCACGTCAACATGAGTGACGTGGCGCGCTATCTGGTGAAGGACAGCCGCACTTATTTTGGCGACTATCTGACATATATCGCGCAACGCGATTATACCCATTGGGACCACATCGCCGACGATCTGACAGCCGTGTCCGACGGCGATGGGCGCGATGAGCGTAGCTATATTAACTACCTGCAGGACCCGGTGGAGGCGCGGCGTTTCACCGTCGCCGGCTACGAAGCGTCAATCGGCCTGGGCCACAAGCTGGCCAAGGAGTTCGACTTTTCGCGCTTTGGCCACTGGCTGGATATCGCCGGCGGCTCGGGCTGCTACGCGATCCCGGCCTGCGAACGAAATCCGGATTTGCGGGTGACGATCATGGACCAGCCCAACGTGATCGTCATCGCGCAGGAGTTTATTGCCAAGCACGGGCTGGAAGCCCGCATCGATACCCTACCCGGCAACTTTCTCGAAACGCCCTTCCCCGGGGGCCATGACCTCGCCTCGTATATTACGCCGTTGCAGGGTTACATGCCTGACGAGATCATTACCGTGCTGCGCCGGTCTCTGGATGCGCTGAAACCTGGCGGCGAAATGCTGATCATCGACTACATGCTGGAGGACGACAAGACCGGCCCCCTGGACCCTGCCTTCGTCAATCTGGCCGGGGTGCGCCGGGGCCGTTACGTCGGGCGTGTCAACACCGGCGCCGAATGGTGCGATTTTCTTGCCCGGGCCGGTTACGTCAACGCGGTTTCGCGCTGGTTCACGCCGCATCAGCTTGGCCTGATCACGGCGCAGAAACCCGGTTAGCGCCGTTCATGGGCGGCTGTTGAATGAATGAATGACGGCCTCGCTTTTCCTTGGCCGTTGCCGGGTTGCCGTTAATGTGGGAGTTACGTTCTTGAAAGCACTTGTCATTGGCGGCACGGGACCAACCGGGCCTTACCTGGTGAACGGCCTGCGCGCGCAAGGCTATGATGTATCAATTATGCATCGCGGCACCCATGACAGCGATGAGATTCCGCGCTCCGTCGAGCGGATCATCGGCGATCCGCATTTCCGGGAAACCTTGCGCGAGGCGCTTCATGGCCGCTCTTTCGACCTGATCATCGCCACTTATGGCCGCATCCGCTATATCGCCGAGATTGCGGGGGATTATACCGGCCGGCTGATCACGGTCGGCGGGGCGCCCTGTTTTCGCGGCGTGTTGCAACCGGAGGCATTGTTCCCCGCCGGCTTGCAGGTGCCGCTGCCCGAGGATGCACCAAAAATCGAGAGCGAGGAAGAATTTCGTTTCGGCTATCTGGTCCGGATGGCGGAGGATGCCGTCATGCAGGGCCATGCCGATGGCCGTTACAGCGCCACTCATTTTCGCTATCCGGTGGTCTACGGCCCCCGGCAGTTGACACCCACGGTCTGGACAATCATGCGCCGCTGCATGGACCAGCGGCCCTATATGGTACTGCCCGACGGTGGCTTGACCCTCACGACCCGCGGTTATTCCGAGAACGTCGCCCATGCGGTCCTGCTTGCCGCGCAACAACCCGATATCGCCGCCGGGCAGATCTACAATTGCGGCGACGAAGTGCAGTTAACCATGGCGCAATGGATCGAAGTGGTGGCGCGGGCCATGGACGGCGAAATCGAAATCATTGGCGTACCCGACGCCTTCGCCCATCCAGCGCGCGGCCTGATGATGTTCCACGGGCCGTCGAACCATCAACTGTTCGATCTCTACAAGGTGAAATCGCAGCTGGGCTACCGGGACCAGGTGCCGCCCGTGGCGGCGATGGAACGCACCGTGCGCTGGTACCGGGACAACCCACCAGAGGAGACCCCGGAGTTCGCCGCCAAACTGGCCGAGACCTATGACCTGGAAGATGCCATCGCCGCCGTCTACCGGGAGGCCTGTGAAAAGCTGGCTGCCATAGATTACGTGAAGCCGAATTTTCACCATCCCTATCCGCATCCGAAACAGCCCGGGCTGGATCGGGACCACCGCGCCCGGTAGTGATCGAAGCCCCTTTATGTGCTGTTTATGTGCTGTCGGTATGGTAGGCGAAATCGAGGCCGCAAAACGGAATGCCAGATCGATTCGGAAAATCGGCGACAGCGGCTACGGCGTCTGTGGCTTTAGAAACAGCTGAACCGCGCCCATTGGATGGCGATAAAATGCTGTATCAGGCCATCCATGAAAAAGGACCAGACAGGCGTCAAGGCGCCGGTTGCCGCCGCGACCAAAAACACGCCAAACAAGGCGCCGGCGCCGATTATGCCGTAATTTGCGAGCCGATCTTCCATAGTCCCATTATAGCCCAATTCACGGCGATGGCCAAGCCGAAGTCCAAGTACGGGGCGACGTTGTATTGCGCTGGCGCGAAAGCGCTCTACTCAACGATCTTGGACAGGTCTTCGGCCATGGCTTCCAGATCTGCGCTCTGTGAAAATTGGCCGATGTATTCGCCATCCGGTCCAATTAGATAAATCGCGGCGGTAGGTTCGAAAAAAAACGGCTCCTCGGGGTCCCGTTCCCGAACTTCTATCCCTTTGTCATTGCTGTCCGTTTCTGCCGGCATGTAGGCTTTGTGGAAGTTGGCTACATAGGCGGCCATTACCGCTGTTGTATCCCTGGTTGGATCGATGGTAATGAAAATGGGCTGAATGTGCCCGGCCTTTTCACCCAGCAATTCGAGCGCCGTGGATATCGCCTGAAGATCCGTCGGACAGACGTCCCCGGACGTCGCTGTTGCGCACGATTTTGCCCGTGCCGCCTATGAACTCGAACGACAAGTCGACCGCCGGACCAGGCAGCGCCTGACGGGGCGTCCCCAAGGCTTTGTCTCTCGCGCCATCGGCGTACGGCATTGTTGGCGGCATCGACGATTCGATCCCCGCCAGGAAGATCAAGGCGATGCGGTGCTTCGCGAAAAGTGGCATAGGTCCCATATCAATGTCGCGGCGTCCGATACGATTACCTGGCCCCCGAATTCGGCCTATGCCGGCCCTGCGGGGTATTCGACGGCGCGGGCGGGTGGTGCGGCAATCGTCGCGGTTATTTCTTCATCTTCATTTTGTCGTGGCCGCCGTGTGTGGAAGCTTCGTCGGCGTCCATGGCGCCGACGCCCATTATCTTAACCTCCACCGTTATTTTGCCGGCCTTGGCGAAGTGCAGGTCCATGGCAAAACTTTCACCTTCTTTCAGGGGGCCTTTCAGCTTCATCAACATGATGTGGTAGCCGCCCGGTTTCAGCGTGGCCATGCCCTTGGCCGGTATTTCAAGGCCGTTGACGGCGTGCATTTTCATAACGCCGTTTTCGTTTTTGTGACCATGCAGTTCGCTACGCCCGGCGACGTCGGTTTCAATATCGATCAGTTCATCGTCGCTGGCGCCGCCCATGATGGTCAGATAGGCGCCGCCATTGCGCGGCACACCCGGGGTGGCGCGGGCCCATGGATTGACGATGGTGATATCGCCGATTCTGTATTCAGCCGCCGTTGCCGGCGCCATCGCGGTCGCGACGATTGTCAGTATAAACGCGCCGACCGTGAGAAATTTGTACATATTCGATTACCTCGTTCGATACCGGATATCATGGCCAAATGCCCAGGGTCAAGCGGCGCCCCTGATCCTTGTCAGTAGCGAATGATATGTCCGGATTTTGTAGCAGACGATATGTCCGGTCTTTGGAAGCGTTCC
>JAQBYC010000100.1 GCA_027623205.1 Pseudomonadota bacterium
TGGAACGCTTCCAAAGACCGGACATATCGTCTGCTACAAAATCCGGACATATCATTCGCTACTGACAAGCTGTACCAATGGTCCTTGATCCTTCCGCTGGGCGGGAGTAAGCATGACGGGCATGAAACCCGCGATCTGCCTTGTTGTCCTGACACTGCTTGCCACCGGCCTGACGGCATGTGACGGATCGCTGTTTATGCGGGACAATTACATGGGGCAGAAATGGCTCGAACCGGAACTCTTGCCGCAACAGGTGCCGCGGGACCAAGACGGCAATCCACAACTGCAAATTCAAGCGCGCGAATTGGAAAGCTTCTGGCAAAAATTTGGAACCTGGTCGGCCGATCCAGAACCGCAGGTTCGATAACAAAACCTCAGCACCGGAGCGCAATGTCTTGACGATCCAGGAACGGGAAAAACTGACCGCCAACTTCCGCGCCTTGCAGGCATTGGGTGAAACCGGTTTGGCGGAGACACGGGCAGCTCTGAGCCATCTGGAAAAGGCGCTGCCGGTTCCCGGGGATGCCCGTATTGCATTGGTGGATGCGGGCGGTGTTGCCGCCGAATGGGTCAGCGCGCCCGCGGTCGAGACGGCGGCGGGTAAGGCGCTGCTGTATCTGCATGGCGGCGGCTATGTCTATTGCGGCCCGGGCACGCACAGGCTGCTGGCCTATAATCTGTCGGCGGCGACGGGGATGCCCTGTCTGCTGGCCGCCTATCGCCTGGCGCCCGAATATCCGTACCCGGCCGCGGTGGAGGACGCCGTTGCCGCCTATGGCTGGTTGCTGGCCCAGGGCTATCAGGCCGATCGCCTGGCAGTGGCGGGGGATTCCGCCGGCGGCGGTTTGACCCTGGCAACCATGCTGCGCCTGCAGCAACTTGGGCTCCCCCTGCCCGCCGCCATTGCCTGTCTTTCCCCCTGGACCGATCTGACCATGGCCGGTGCGTCTATCGTCGGCAAGGTGGCGGCCGACCCCCTGGTCCAACCCGCCGACCTGGAGCGCTGCGCGTCCTGGTATCTGGGCAAAGGTGACCGCACCGCCCCCCTCGCCTCGCCCCTGTTTGGCGATTTGGCCGGTCTGCCGCCCCTGCTTATCCAGGTCGGCAGCGAGGAAATTCTGCTCGATGACGCCTCTCGTCTGGCAGCGCGGGCAACAGCGGCCGGCGTCACCGTGGATTATCAATGCTGGGATCAAATGTTTCACGTTTGGCAGCTCTACGCCCCCATGCTGTCGGAAGGCCGCGACGCCATTGCCTCTGTCGGCGAATTTCTGGGCCAGCATGTCCATTGAAATCGGCGTCGACATCGGCGGCACGTTCACGGATGTGGTCTGCCGGCAACCGGGTCGGCCGGCCCAAATCCTGAAACTGCCCACGACGCGGGATGATCCGGGACAGGCGGTGTTGGCCGCCGTCCGCAGCTTGGATAAAATGGGCGTCTTGCAGGGCGGCCAGGTTAGCCGCTTTGTCCATGGCACCACGGTCGCCACAAACGCGGTTCTGGAACGCCAGGGCGCCAGGGTCGGCCTGTTGACCACGGAAGGTTTCCGCGATGTGCTGGAGATCGGCCGGCAATTTCGCCAAGCCCTCTATGAAGTTTGCCTGCATCCCGAAACGCCCGGCTTTCTGGCCCCGCGCGCCTTTCGTGGCGAGGTGACGGAACGGATCGATGCCAAGGGCCAGGTCGTCACCCCCCTGGACGAAGCGGCCTTGTTGCGGGCCGCCGACGACCTGGTTGCCCGGGGCGTGCAGGCTATTGCCATCGTCTTCCTGTTTTCCTTTCTCAATCCCGTGCATGAACACCGCGCCGCGGCCCTGTTGCGGCAACGCCATTCCGGCATTGCGATCTCTATTTCATCCGAAGTTGACCCGGCTTTCCGCGAATATGAACGAACCGCGGTGACCGCCTTTGACGCCTATATCAAACCCGTCGTCGACGGCTATCTGAATCGTTTGCAAAATGGGCTGACCCAGGCCGGCGTGGCCGCGCCATTGCAGATCATGCAGTCTCGGGGTGGCCTGGCCGGCGCGGCGGTGGCGCGCGAACGGCCCGTGCGCCTGTTTTTGTCGGGCCCCGCCGCCGGCGTCATGGGGGCCTGCGCCGTCGGCGCACGGGATGGCATGGATGACTTGATCAGCATAGATATCGGCGGCACCACCTGCGATATCGCGCTGATCGAACAGGGCGCGCCGACCATTCGTACGGAAGGCACCATAGATGGCTATCCGGTGCGGGTTTCCATGATCGATATCAATCCCATCGGGGCGGGTGGCGGCTCCATCGCCTGGTTGGATGGTGCCGGCGGCCTGCGGGTCGGGCCGCGTTCCGCCGGATCGGAACCGGGACCCGCGTGCTACGGCAGGGGCGGCGACGCGGCAACCGTCACCGATGCCTCGCTGCTGCTGGGTTATCTCGATCCCGGCTATTTCGCCGCCGGCAGCGTCGCCCTGCATAAGGATCTGGCCCGCGCCGCCATCGGCAATGGCGTTGCCAAGCCCCTGGGTTTAACCGAGGCCGAGGCAGCCCTGGGCATCCACCGGGTATTGAACAGCCAGATGGCCGAGGGCATTCGTGCCGTCACCGTGCGCCGGGGTCATGATCCCCGCGGCTTTGCCCTGGTTGCCCTGGGCGGCGCCGGCCCACTGCATGCCATTGCCCTGGCCGAAGAACTGGGCATCCGCCGCATCCTGGTGCCGCCGCACCCCGGCGTGCTATCGGCCCAGGGTTTGCTGGATGCCAGGGTGGAGCATGAAGTCACCATGGCGTTCGGCCATGCCTTGGCGGCTCTGTCGCCCACCGATCTGGTCCAGGCCTATCAGGGTATTGATGACCAGGCGCGCGCGCTCATCGCGCGCGAGGGCCTGGAACCCGGATCCTGCACCGTTGGGCATTACGCCGATGTCTGTTTCGTCGGCCAATCCCATTATCTGGGCGTGCCGGTCGATCTGACGGGGCCGGATCCCATCAACGCCGTTTACCAGGCTTTTCTGGAGACCCACGATCGTATCAATGGTCACCGCTTTGAAGCCCCCGCCAAAATCGTCAATCTGCGCACGGTACATCGAGCGCCCGGTGCGAAGGCGGGCGAGCATTGGGAACCGCCGGCATCCGGAGACAAAATTGAAAAAACCCGGCGCGCGGTGCATTTACCCGGCCACGACTTCGCCATGGACGTCGCCGTCCTGGATCGTGCCGCCATGACGCCCGGGCAAACGGTCATCGGCCCCGCCATCATCGAACAGGCGGATGCGACGACCTTGCTGACCGGCGGCTGGTCGGCCCTGGTGGCGCCTTCGCTGACCCTGATCCTGGATCAGATCATTGATCGGAACATTGATCGGAACATTGCGCCGGGGATGGTTGAACATGACCCACATTGACCCTGTGACACTGGAAGTTCTGCGCAACAAGTTGGACGGCATCGCCAACGAAATGCAGTCAACCCTGCTGCGCAGTTCCTTTTCGCCCATCGTCAAGGAGGGTCTGGACGCCTCCGCCTGCCTGTTTTCAATCGCTGGCGAAACCCTGGCGCAATCCATCTCCATCCCCATCCATCTGGCCACCTTGATCCCGGTGATCGAAACCTTTCTGACGCGTTTCCCCCTTGCCGGCCTGGGTCCGGGCGACCTGCTGGTTATGAACGATCCTTATCTGGGCGGCACCCACCTGCCCGATATCGCCGTCGCCATGCCGATCATGCACCGGGACAAGCCCATCGCCCTGGCTGCCGCCATGACCCACCATCAGGATGTCGGTGGCATGGCGCCCGGTTCCGTCCCCACCAACGCCACCGAGGTGTTTCAGGAAGGCGTTCGCATACCGCCCCTGAAATTGCGCGACGGCGGCGTGATGAACGAGACATTCATCGCCATGATGCGGCAGAACGTGCGCATGCCCGACGCCTTCATGGGTGATCTGAATGCACAAATAGCCGCCTGTACCGTGGGGGCGCGGCGCCTGGATGAGGTTGCGGAAAAATACGGCGCCGAATTGCTGCAAAGCGCCTTTAAAGAACTTCTGGACAGATCGGAACAAATGACGCGGGCCTCCCTTCGGGCCATTCCCGATGGCCAATACAGCTACACGGATTATCTCGACAATGATGGCATCGAGCTGGATCGGGCAATCCCCATCAAGGCCACCGTCAGCGTGCGCGATGGTGAATTGACCTGCAGCTTCGAGGGCACGGCGGATCAGGTGCGCGGGCCCTTCAACTGTGTGCCGTCAGGTACCGCCGCCGCGGCGTTGTTTGCCGTGCGGGCGATCACGGATCCCGAAATCCCCACCAACGGCGGCTGTTTCCGTCCCGTCCACCTCGTCCTGCCCGAAGGCAGCCTGGTCAATCCGAAGCCCCCCGCGCCGGTGAATTCCCGCACCGCCACGATCAAGCGGATCACGGGCTGTATCCTCGGCGCCCTGAAGGATGTCCTGCCCGACCGCATACCAGCGGATTCGGGCGGTGAATTGCTGATCCTGTCGTTCGGCGGCCAGCGGGAAGATGGTTCAACCTTCGTGGTCGGTGATTTGGTGGCATCAGGCAGTGGCGCCTCCAGCCTTTGCGACGGCGTCGACATGATTGAAACCGATGCGACCAATTGCATGAACCTGCCGGTAGAGGCGCTGGAACTGGATGCCCCCATTCGGGTACACCATTTTGGCTTAGCCCAGGGGTCGGGCGGCGCGGGAAAATTTCGCGGCGGCCTGGGCTGCCGACGCGAATACGAGATCATGGCGGGCGAGGTGACCGTCACCTATCGTGGTGAACGGCATAACCATCCCGCCCGGGGCAGTCAGGGGGGTGGACCAGGCGCCCTGGCCTCGGCCCGAATTGTACGTGCGGCGGGTGGCGAGGAAATAATCCCTTCAAAACAAGTCACTACCCTTTATCCCGGCGACCGCTTATGCGTTGAAACAGCCGGTGGTGGTGGCTATGGCCCGGCGGCGCAACGCAGCACGGCGGCGAAATCAGCGGATCTGGCCAGCGGCAAGGTCGCCGCTGAATAACTCATCAGGAGGTCTCTGGGTGCAAACCCTTGATCGGCCTTGTCAACCAGTTCATTGACCCAAGCCATCCGTTAACCGTTTTTTTACGACACATTGGGTAACCTGATGGCGAATAACACCGATTGCACTTTTTTGTAGTAGGAATTTCGACATGTTTTTTCGTCGGCCCGAACCTTGCCGCGCCCCGAGCGAGGGTGACATATTCCAGCGCCGCGTGGCGTATGACCTTGTAGAGACGGCATGCGTCAAAACCGTGACCATCGGACCGCAGGGCATTCAACATGTCACCTTTCGTGTTTCCACGCCGGGCATTGATGACCGCGGCGACCAGCGCATTCTGGCAGCGGATGTATTCGCGGAAATGTATCAACCGTCCTGAGGTCCTTACGAGAGCATGTTTCTTCGAAAGTTGCCCGGACTCTTAAGAATAGAGCAATTGAACCAATTACTTAAGGCGCAATAGCGACTTCGATTAATTGAAAATTGCACTAGTGAAGGCGCGCTCCTGCATCAAAGTTACCCTAAGGCGGGCCCCACGCCGCCGCGGATGGCGCTGTCCATGCCGCGGCATTTTTTCGTCTTGCGGCAAGCCTTTACGATCCGGGCAGGCTATAGTGCGGACTGGAATCAGAGCAAAGGGCAGATGTTCATGAGCAGGCCGGCGGGCAGAATAAAGGCCGATGCGACTTCCACCCGGAGCCGGGAACTGGAGCTGCTTGGCGCCCTTGAACGCAAGGTCTTGTGGCTTTCCAGTTGGATGATCCACAACGCCAACCATCTGCGCGCCAACCGCGATGGTCTGAAAGTCGGCGGGCACCAGGCCTCCTCCGCCTCGCTGACCACTTTGATGACGGCGCTGTATTTCAATATCCTGCGCCCGGCGGACCGGGTCGCGGTGAAGCCGCACGCCAGCCCGGTGTTCCATGCGATTCAATATCTGTTGGGTCGGCAAAGCCGCGAGATGTTGTTGAATTTTCGCGCACTGGGGGGCGCGCAATCCTATCCCTCACGCACCAAGGACGTTGACGACGTGGATTTCTCCACCGGCTCGGTCGGCCTGGGCGTGGCGATGACCGCCTTCGCCGCGCTGGTGCAGGACTATGTCGCCATGAAACAATGGCAGACCGACGCCGTGCCCACCGGCCGCATGGTCGCACTGATGGGCGATGCGGAACTGGACGAGGGCAATGTCTTCGAGGCCATGCTCGAAGGCTGGAAGCACGACGTGCGCAACACCTGGTGGATCGTCGATTACAATCGCCAAAGCCTGGATTCGGTGATCACGGATCGTCTGTTTGGCCGGCTCGACGATATATTCCGCACCACCGGCTGGCGTGTGGTCACCCTGAAATACGGCAGCATGCTGCAATCGGCCTTTGCAACCAGCGACGGCGAAGCCCTGCGCCGATGGATTGACGATTGTCCGAACTCGCTCTATTCCGCCCTGACCTACAAGGGCGGGCCCGGCTGGCGCGAACATCTGCGCCGGGACCTCGGCGACGTACCCGGCCTGCGCCCGATTATCGAGGACTACGAAGACCTGGCGCTGCATGATTTGATGACCAATCTGGCCGGCCACGACATGGCGTCGGTACTGGATTGCTTCCAAAATATCGAAGGCGACGAGCCGACCTGTTTTATTGCCTACACGGTAAAGGGCAAGGAATTGCCCCTGGCCGGCCACAAGGACAACCACGCCGGCTTGATGAGCCCGGAACAAATGGCGACATTTCAGACCCGCATGGGCGTGCCCCCGGGCGAAGAGTGGGAGCCCATGGCCGGTCTGGAGGTGGACCGGGTGGAATTGCAACAATTTCTGGATAAGGTCCCGTTTGCCCAGGGACCCAGCCGGCGCCATCACGCCGCGGCCATCGCCGTTCCGGCCCGTCTGCCGAAACCGCAGACCGACAAACCCATATCCACCCAGGAAGCCTTCGGCCGTATCCTGTTCGATATCGCGGCCGGGGACGACGAATTTTCCCAACGCATCGTGACCACCTCGCCCGATGTCACCGTCTCCACCAATTTGGGCGGTTGGGTCAATCGCCGGGGCATCTTCGACCGCCATCGCCGGGAGGATATTTTTCGCGAGGAAAAAGTCGTATCGGCCCAGCGATGGGCCATGCACCCCGATGGTCAGCATATCGAACTGGGCATTGCCGAAAACAATCTGTTTCTGACCCTGGCGGCCCTGGGTCTATCGCACTCGCTGTTTGGCGCCCGCCTTCTGCCCATTGGTACATTGTACGATCCGTTTGTCAGCCGCGGCCTGGATGCCTTGAACTATGCCTGTTATCAGGATGCCCGTTTCATGTTGATCGGCACCCCCTCGGGCATCACCTTGGCGCCCGAGGGCGGGGCCCATCAGTCCATTGGCACGCCATTGATCGGCCTGGCCCAGGATGGCTTGAGCGCGTTCGAGCCGGCCTTCGTCGATGAATTGGCCGAAATCATGCAATGGGGTTTTGGGCATATGCAGGCGGCGGATGGCGGCTCGGTCTATTTGCGCCTGACCACCCGGGCCCTGGCGCAGCCCGCCCGCGTCATGACGCCCGGGTTACGCGAAGAGATCGTGGCCGGGGGCTATTGGTTACGGCCGCCCCAGCCGGGCGCCGAACTGGCCATCGTCTGTTGTGGCGCAGTTACGGCGGACGCCATGGAGGCACATAGGGAAATTCTGGAAGACCTGCCCGGCGCCGGACTGCTGGTGGTTACCTCCCCCGATCTGGCCTATCGGGATTGGAATCACGCCTGGCGGCGCCGGGCGTCGGGGCGTTACGAGGCGCGCAGCCATATCGGCCGGCTGCTGGACCCGTTGGCCCCGGACGCGGCCCTGGTGACGGTGATCGACGGCCATCCCGCGACCTTGTCCTGGCTGGGGTCGGCCTCGCGGCGGCGGGTCTTTAGCCTTGGCGTGGAAAAGTTTGGCCAGTCGGGGGATATCCAGGATCTGTACCGCGTACACGGCATCGATCGTGACGCCATTCTGGATGCCTGCGCCGCTGCTTGTTTGAGCCGGTAAAGCAACCATGCCCAAGATGACGGTTGCGCAGCTTCAGGCATTCCTGGCGGAGTCTTTCCCCCAGATGGACGACCTGAACCTGAGGATCGAGGAGGTGCGCCCCCGGTATCTGCGCGCCCGGGCCGCCACCTCGGAAAAGAACCTGCGCCCCGGCGGCACCATCGCCGGTCCGACCATGGTCGCCATGGCCGACGTGGTGGTTTACCTGGCCATTCTGGCGACGCTTGGACATGGCGAGCAGGCCGTGACGACCAATTTGAACATCAATTTCATGCGGCGCCCCGAGCCGGCCGACCTGATTGCCGAGGCCCGTCTGTTGAAGCTGGGGCGCCGCCTGGCGGTGGGCGATGTGATGATTTATTCCGACGACGGCAGCGACGCCGCCGATCACCCGGTCGCCCACGCCACCCTGACCTACGCCATCCCCAGCCCCGGCTAAACCATCAGTCAGGGTATATGGGCGCTACGGCAGACGCGCCTCCAATTCGTGGCGTTGCACCTTGCCGGTGGTGGAGCGGGGCAGTTCGTCCGCGGCCAGAAAGATGATCTCCTTGGGCCGTTTGTAGGATGAGAGATGCTCCCGGCACCGCGCCATGAGATCATCGGCGGTCAGACTTGGATCGGCCATGACGACGAAGGCCACGGGCACCTCGCCCCATTTCCGGTCTGCGCGGCGCACCACCACCGCCTCATGCACCCGGGCATCCGCCAACATTACCTGCTCGATTTCCGCCGGATAGATGTTCTCGCCGCCCGATTTGATCATATATTTCACCCGGTCCACGTAATCCAGGCTGCCATCGGCGTTGCGGCGCAGCACATCGCCCATATGGAACCAGCCGTTGCGAAAATCCTGCTGGTTGGTCTCGTCGGCATGCCAATAGCCGCTGAACAAGGTCGGGCCGCGCATGGCCACCTCGCCCGGGGCGCCCACCGGCACCTCGTTGTCGTCCGGATCCACCAGACGCAGTTCACAGAATGCCGACTGCCGTTTGGACAGACTGGTGGGCGCGACGCCGATTGGGATCAGGTTGGAGGTGGCGGGGGGCAAACCGGTCTCGGTCGCGCCAAAGGAATTGTTGTAAGGCGCATTCAGGGCCAGGGTGGCGGCGGCAATATCCTCGCGCGGCACCAGATCCGCCATGGCGCCGCACATGCCGACCCCCTTCACCTTCACCTGACGCGCCCGCAGAATGGCGGCAAAGGGGCCGACCATGCCGGGCATCAGGATGAAAAAACGCATCTCCTCGCGCTCCAGTATGTCGATCAACAGGTCCGGTTCGTAGCCATCGACCACATGCACCGTGCCGCCGCGCAGCAAGGCGCCAAGCGCCTGATCGGTCGAGGCCATGTGATAGAACGGCGCCCAGGCGCAGAAATTGTCGCCGATGGGCATTTGCAACTCGGACGCGGTACACATCGCCCGCGCGATCATGGCCCGATGGCTGATCAAGGCGCCCTTGGGAAGTCCCGTGGTGCCCGAGGTATAGAGGATGACCAGGCCGTCTTCGGGATCAATATCAAGATCCGGATAGTCATGCGGCGCCGCCGCCAGAATACCTTCGTATTCAGGGCCAAGGACGATTTTACGCGGCGGGGCAAGGTCCAGGCGGTCGAGGGCCGCGGTCAGTTCCGCTTGCACGATCACCACCTCCGGCTTTACCAGGTTGATGCAATGCCGCAGTTCCCGATCCCCAAGGCGCCAGTTCAACGCCGCCAGGATCAACCCCGCCTTGGCCGCCGCCAACTCAACCTCTACATATTCCAGGCGGTTTCGGGCCAACAGTGCGACCCGGTCGCCCCGCTGCAGCCCCAGGGCCAGCAGGGCATTCGCCAGCCGGTTGGAGCGCGCCTCCAATTCGCCGTAGCTCAGCACCCGGTCACCATCAACCACCGCCCGGTGCCGCGGATTGACGGGCACCCGGCTATGGAACAGGGCGCCGATGGTCGCCCGGTGGGATGAAAAGACCGCCCGTGGCGGCACATAAAGAGACACCGGCATACTCCCTGGCAATACGCTATGATCAAGCAAACCCCTTGATCGCGGCCTTCCAGGCGGACCCGGAAGATTAGAAAATTTAGTCAGTTCGCCGCTCCGCCGCAACGTTTGTCATCGCGGCCCTCGAGCATGTTTCTTCCAAACATGCCCGGACTCTTAAGAAAAGAGCAATTGAACCAATCACTTGGATCGCTAAAGCGAATCCAATTGATTGAAAATTGCTCTAGGGGGCCGAATGGTGCCGTCCCCAATTACCGCAATTGGATCAGCGTCATGCTATACGGTACCATGGTACCGTATATTAATAGCCTGAAAATACAGCCGTAATTCGGCTTGACCCTGGATGTTTTTCTGACATACTCCGCGCCGCTGAACCGGGGGCGGGTTATCGCCTGGCTGCCCGGAAGAAATTGAGGAACCGCCATGAAAACCTATTCCGCGAAACCTGCGGAGATCGAACGAAAATGGTTCGTGATCGATGCCGAAGGCGTCGTCCTGGGCCGTCTGGCCACGGTCATCGCTTCCCGGCTCCGGGGCAAGCACAAGCCCATGTTTACGCCGCACATGGACTGCGGCGACCATATTGTGGTGATCAACGCCGAAAAGGTGCAGTTGACCGGCAACAAGCTGGCCGACAAGACCTACTACCATCACACCGGTTATCCGGGCGGCATCAAAGGCATCACCGCCGGCAAGGTGCTGGCCGGCAAGCATCCCGAACGGCTGGTTGAAAAGGCTGTCCAGCGGATGATCCCCAAGGGGCCCCTGGGCCGTCAGGTGCTGACCAAATTGAAGGTCTATGCCGGCGCCGAGCACCCGCACGAGGCGCAACAGCCCGAAGTGCTGGATGTCGCCGCGATGAATGACAAGAACAAGAGGAGCGCCTGATCATGGCTGACGAAAAAACCGGCGGCGAAGACGCGGCGGCCCCGGAGGCAACGCGCACACTCGCCGATCTGAAACAGCTGGTCGAAGGTGCGGCCGTCGGCGGCAGTGCTGGCGCCGTTGCCGGCGATGACCTGGCCGGACCGGTGCTGCCCAAGATTGACGATCTGGGCCGGGCCTATGCCACCGGCAAGCGCAAGAATGCCATTGCCCGGGTCTGGATCAAGCCGGGCGCGGGCCGGATCACCGTCAATGGGCGGGAATTTGTAACCTATTTCGCCCGCCCGGTGCTGCGCATGATCATCAACCAGCCCTTCGAAACCGCCCAGCGCAAGGACCAGTTCGATGTCAATTGCACGGTGCTTGGCGGCGGCCTGTCCGGCCAGGCCGGGGCGGTGCGCCACGGCATCAGCCGGGCCTTGTTGAATTACGAGCCGAGCCTGCGCCCGGTTCTGAAAGCGGGCGGCTTCCTGACCCGGGATTCCCGTGTCGTGGAGCGCAAGAAATACGGCAAGGCAAAAGCCCGACGAAGCTTCCAGTTCTCCAAACGCTAACGCGAATACGCATTCAGCCAAAATGGCTTGCAGTATTTCGCTGCAAGCCATTTTTCGTTTGCTATAAAGAGATGGTCAGTAGGCACGGAGATTAATCATGACGGTGGTATTGGGTAAGAAGATCAGAATTGGTATCCTTGGGGCATCGGGCTACACCGGGGCCGAACTGGTGCGGCTGCTGTCCCGCCATCCGCGGGCCGAAATTGTCCTGATGACCGCGGACAGCCATGCGGGCGAACCCTATGACCAGGTGTTTCCCCATCTGGGCGGCCTGGATCTGCCCGGTCTGGTCAAGCTTGATGAAGTGGAATGGGCCGGGGTTGAAGTAGACGTGGTATTCTGCGGCCTGCCCCATGGCACCACCCAGGAAATCATTTCCGGTCTGTTGCACACAACCCATCACAGCGTGATCGACGAGGTCTTGCACGAGGGACCCGGCGATGCGGCGGCCGCGATCAGGGGCGCGCCGCGGGTGATCGACCTGTCCGCCGACTTCCGGCTGGACAGCACCGCGACCTATGCCGAATGGTACGGCCATGAACATTACGCCCCGGATTTACAGGCCGAGGCGGTCTATGGCCTGACGGAGACCGCGCGCGAGCGGCTGCCCGGCGCCCGTCTGGTGGCCTGTCCGGGCTGTTACCCCACCGTGGCGATCCT
Organism: Pseudomonadota bacterium; assembly: GCA_027623205.1. GTDB lineage: Bacteria > Pseudomonadota > Alphaproteobacteria. Next base: position 12,126 of record JAQBYC010000100.1, read on the forward strand.
GCCTCTGGCGCCCTTGTTGGCGGCAGGCATGATCGCGCCCGAGGATATTATCATTGATGCCAAATCCGGCATCACCGGGGCCGGCCGGGGGGCCAAGCAGGCCAATTTGTTCTCGGAAGTGTCCGAGGGCATCCACGCCTACGGCATCGGCCAGCACCGCCATGGACCGGAAATTGAACAGGAATTATCGAAGGCGTTTGGCGATGATCTGACCGTCGCCTTTACGCCGCATCTGGTGCCCATGAACCGGGGCATTCTGGCCACCAGCTATGTCCGTTTGGCGGGCGAGACGTCGGTGGAGGATCTACGCGACTGCCTATGGGAACGCTATGAACAGGAACCCTTTGTCCGGGTGGTGGCCGAGGGCGTGGCCCCGGCAACGCGCCATGTACGGGGCGCGAACCATTGCCTGATCGGGGTCTTTCCCTCGCGTCTGCCGGACCGGGCGATCATCGTTTCGGTGATCGACAATCTGGTCAAGGGCGCCTCGGGCCAGGCGGTGCAGAACATGAATGTGATGTACAATCTGGACGAGCGCATGGGTCTGGAACAGGAAGCCCTGTTCCCCTGATCTGAACCCCCTCACCCGCACCAACCGGAGTAGCCAGGGAGCAACGCAGTATGAGCCAGGGCGGCATCATGACCTACGAAGGCATTCGGCCGGCGATCGATTCGGCCGCCTTTATCGCACCCGGCGCCCATGTCATCGGCAAGGTGACCATCGGCCCGCTGACCTCGGTCTGGTACAATTGCGTGCTCCGCGGTGACGAGGAGGCGATCCATATCGGCGCCCGCAGCAACCTTCAGGACGGCACCATCGTGCATACCTCGCTGGGTATTTGCGACACCTGGATCGGCGACAATGTGCTGGTTGGCCATATGTGCGTCCTGCACGGCTGCCGCCTGGAAGACCGGGCCTTTGTCGGCATGGGCGCCGTGGTGCTGGACGAGGCGGTGATCGAGGGCGGCGCCATGCTGGCCGCCGGCGCCCTGTTGACGCCGGGCAAGCGCATCCCCGCGGGGCAGCTCTGGGCCGGCAGTCCGGCCAGGTACATGCGCGATCTGCGGCCCGACGAGATTGCCGGCCATGCCGAGATGGTGGCGGATTATGTGCAACTGGGCCTGAAATACACCGCGTCCCTGAAACCATCGGCGTAGAGCGGCAACCGGCGTGCGTATCATTATAGTAGGCGCGGGGATCGGCGGTTCCGCCCTGGCCCTGGCGCTGGAAAAATTCGCCGCCAGGGCCGATATCGATTACCTGCTGTTGGAGCAAGCCCCGGCCCTGACCGAGGTCGGCGCCGGCGTCCAGTTGAGCCCCAACGGCGTGCGTATCCTGGAATGGCTGGGCCTGGGCGATGATCTGGCCCGCTTCGCCGTCGAGCCCGGCGCGCATCAGTTGAAGGATTGGCAAAGCGGCGAGACCGTCCTGCAGACACCGCTTCGGGCCGTGGCGCAAAAGACCTTCGGCGCCCCCTATTACCACGCCCATCGGGCCGACCTGATCGACGCCCTGGCCACGCGCCTGAACCCCCGCCGCCTGCGCCTGAATGCCAAGGTGGTATCGGTTGGCCAAAGCGGCGACAAGGTCGGCGTGGCGCTGGCGGACGGCGGCCGGGAAAGCGGCGATGTGCTGATCGCCGCCGACGGCATCCATTCCATTGTCCGCAATCAGCTGTTCAACCCCGAGGCGCCCCGCCCCTCGGGTTATCTCGCCTGGCGCGGCATGGTGCCGGCGGACCGCGCCGCGCATCTGGGGATCGAACAACAATCCGTTGCGGTGATGGGGCCGCGCCTGTCCATGGTCTTCTACTTTGTCTCGGGCGGCCGGCGGATCAACTGGATCGCCATTGGCGCCGGTCATGATGACAAACGGGAAAGCTGGTCCCAGACCGCCAGCAAGGCGGACCTGCAAGACAGTTTCGCGGGCTGGTACGGACATCCCCGCGGCCTGGTCGATCTGACCGAGCAGCTGTTCGTGACCGCCCTGCATGACCGCGAACCCCTGCCCACCTGGGTTGACGGGCGCATCGCCCTGATGGGGGACGCGGCCCACGCCATGCTGCCCTACCACGCCCAGGGCGCGGTGCAGTCGATCGAGGATGCCTGGGTGCTGGCGCGCTGTTTGGAAATGGGCCGGGACGATCCCCCGGCAGCCCTGTTGCGCTATCAGGCTCTGCGCAAGGACCGGGCCCAGCGCCTGCAGCGCCATTCCCGCAACGCCGAACGCTGGTATCACCTGGACGACCCTGACGAGATCGCCCGCCGCAACGCCCGTCTGGCGGCCCACGCCAGGAACAGCGGCGGCGGCGTCACCCCGCAGCAGGCCTGGCTGTTCAGCTACGATGCGGAAAAAGCCGTCCTAGGCACCGACGACGACTGGCGCGCCCTGCGGGAATGGTAGAATTGTCCCTGACAATGCCGCCGCCGGCGCAAATCCCCCTTGCCCCGCGCCCCCCGGCACGGCATGTTGCGCCCCATCAGACGCGAATTCGGATTGTGCCCCCTTGGCGGAACTGGCAGACGCACAGGACTTAAAATCCTGAGACCGAAAGGTCGTCCCGGTTCGAGTCCGGGAGGGGGCACCAACTGGTCGGGCCTACAATAAAGTGCACTGTCACCGTAACCCCGTAACCCCGTAACCCACCGTAACCAAAGTGAGTATGCGCGGCATGTTAATTTTCAAGCCGAGTTATCGCCACGGGGTGGTCCTTGTCCTGTTTGCCGGTTTGTGTTGGTCGTCCCTGGGCCTCGGCATACGGTTTATTGAGACGGCCAATGTCTGGCAGATACTGTTCTATCGCTCCCTGAGCCTAGCTCCGTTCCTGTTTCTGGTCATCGCGGTACACTCGGGCGGCAAACCGTTTCTGATCATACGCAAGGTCGGTCTGGCCGGGCTAATCGGTGGCGTAGCCCTCGTCTGCGCCTTTTCGGGTGGAATTTTCGCCTTACAGGCGACGACGGTCGCCAACGCGATGTTTCTGTTCGCTGCCTCGCCGTTTGCGACCGCCTTGCTCGGCTGGTTTATATTGGGCGAACGGGTCCGCACCGCGACATGGTGGGCGATGAGTGTCGCTATGACGGGCGTTGCCATCCTGGTCTGGGAGGGCATATCTCTGGGCCGCGTGGGCGGCAATGTCGCGGCGCTGATTTCGGCGCTGGGATTTGCCGTTTTCACCATTACGCTGCGCTGGCGAAAGGTGGAGGATATGATGCCGACGGTTTTTCTGGCCGGTGTTTTTGCCTTCATAATATCTGCTGTTGTGTGCCTGGCGGCCGGATATTCGCTGCTGCTGCCCGCGCAGGACATTATGGTCTCCCTGTCCTTGGGCGTGTTTCAGATCGGCGCGGGGATGGTGTTTTATACTATCGGTGCGCGCGCCGTTCCGGCAGCGGAATTGGCGCTTCTGTCCATGATCGAAGTCGTGCTGGGGCCGTTATGGGTTTGGCTTTTCCTGGACGAAGTGGCGGATGTGTTTACGCTTCTAGGCGGCGGAGTGCTGTTGGCCGCGATCGCCGGAAATGCACTGTCGGGCCTCCGGAACAAGCCGGTACCCATCCTATAATACCATCAAGTACCGTCCCCAACCGTGACACGGCTGTCTCCGACCATTGCGATTACGCGGATTACGCGGATTACGGTGCGATTACGGTGACAGTGCATTCAATTTGGGATTACGGTGACAGTGCATTCAATTTGGATATTCTTGGGCGGATTCATGTTGCGAATGCGCCATAGAATTATTCCCCTCCATCTGTGTATCGGCTGGGTTTAGCTCACTCTTTCGGCCATACCAATGAGCCGCCTTATCACAAATGGCGGAGCAAAAAATATGGGACCAAATATCTGAGGCGCGTCGGCGTCGGAAATCTCTAATGTGGTGCTCGTCGCCAGGCGATAAGCGGAAACTGGCTCGACGCTGACATCCTTCCGAAAGCCGCCACAGCGGCAGACATGCCGCCCCAATAGCAATGGCGTGTGGCTTCTCAAATCGCCTCTCGCTAAACTCCGTCCATGACGGAGAGACCTAAACGTAGACTGGCGGCTATCGTATCCGCTGACGTGGTCGGCTATTCGCGTCTCATGGGCGTGGACGAAACCGGTACGCTTGCTGTTTTGAGAAGCCATCGGGCGGAGTTAATCGACGCCAAGATCGCCGAGCATGGCGGGCGCATAGTGAAGACTATGGGTGACGGCCTGTTGTTGGAATTTCCTTCAGTCGTCGATGCCACCCAATGCATGATTGCGGTTCAACAAGGAATGGCCGAGCGCAACGAAGATGTTGCTCGAGACAAGCAAATTACCTTCCGCGTCGGCATCAACCTAGGTGATATCATCATTGACGGCGAGGATATCCTCGGCGATGGCGTCAACATCGCCGCTCGGTTGCAGGAAATTTCCGAGCCCGGTGGCGTAACGATATCGCGACGCGTCTACGAGGATTTGCAGGAGCGGCTCGATGCAGAGTTCACGGACTTTGGCGAACAAAATCTGAAAAACATCGCCCGCCCTGTTCAGGTTTGGCGGTGGTCTCCCGGTGGCATCGTGTCCACCACCGCTGACGTGACTGCTGCCGATCAGCCTCTCCCACTACCCGACAAACCTTCCATCGCCGTCCTGCCGTTTGACAACATGTCCAGCGATCCGGAGCAGGAGTATTTCGCCGACGGGATGACAGAGGATATTATCACCGGGCTGTCCAAATGCCGGTGGCTGTTCGTCATCGCCCGCAACTCGACGTTTGCATACAAGGGCATGGCGGCCGATGTCCGCGCTGTAGGCCGGGAACTTGGGGTGCGATATGTGCTCGAGGGTTCGGTTCGCAGGGCCGGAAACCGGGTACGGATTAGTGGCCAGCTGATCGAGGCTGCAAGCGGTGCCCACCTGTGGGCTGAACGCTATGACCGCGATCTGACCGATATTTTTGAACTGCAGGACGAGATCACCAGAAGCGTTGTTGCCATTATCGAACCGGCTCTGCGCAAAGCTGAAATCGAGCGCGTAAAGCGCAAGCGACCCGACCATTACGATGCCTACGACCTCTATCTGCGGGCCCTCGCCCACATGTATGAAGTGAAGCCAGAAAGCCGCGCGGCCGCCCTCGGCTTCGTCGAGCATGCCCTCAAGATTGACCCTAACTACGCAGAAGCCCATGGCGTCGCGGCATGGTGCTATTTTGCCAAGTCACTGTGGGAAGGCAGCCTGCCTGAGCCCCACAGGGAAGCCATGCTTCGTCACGGCCGCGCGGTCCAAGAACTGCAAACTGAAGATGCCAGCACGCTGGCGCACGCGGCCATCGCGCTGGCGCTGGCGACCCGCGACTACGATGCGGCCTTGGCGATGATCGACCGCGCCATCAGCATCAACCCAAGCTCCGCGCACGCTTATGGGCATGGGTCGGTGATTAACACCTGGGCAGGCTATTACGACAAATCGATAGAGCTGTCGGATCGCGCCCTGCGCTTGTCGCCCCTCGATCCGCTCAGTGTCATGCCGCTCGCGGGACAGGCTGGCGCCCGGATGATGACAGGCCAGTATGAAGAAGCCGTCGGCTACGCCCGCAGAGCGCTTCAGGTCTATCCCACCCATTCGCCGTCGTTCCTGATCACGATTGCAAGCTTGATGTGTCTCGGCAGAAAGGAGGAAGCTCACGCGGCAGCGCAACAATTCCTGGCGATCTCGCCGACCTACCGCATCATCCCCAATTCGCCTGTGCTAGGGCATTTTGTTGGCGAGTTGCGAGATGCCGGGCTGCCAGGGTAATAGGGGCTGGCGCCACCACCACCACCAGCAGCAGCACACCGTGTGGAAGTGTCATAGCTTGCGTCGTTTGGACCGATACCGACATTAACGACCTAGCATTGAACGGTGACGGTCTTGGTCACTCCGCCTTTGCTGGAAATAGTTGGATTGGGATCGGCGCAGCAACGAATAAGATAGACTTCCAATTCCATGCTTTATCGTCAGGCCTCACCGTCGCGCCACGGATCCCCGAATCCGCCACCCTGACCTTGTTCGGCCCCGGGTCTCGCGGGTCTGGGCTTCGCGCGGCGGCATAAAGCTGCGTAAAGATGACAATGAACACCGCCTAACTGTATATTGAGGATCCAAACGTAAACCGGACATGTTATACCAACCTGCGCTGATAGGAACCCATAGAGATCGTCTCCGCGCCGCCTCGGGTAGGAGAGAAGGCGC
>JAQBYC010000101.1 GCA_027623205.1 Pseudomonadota bacterium
GTGGATTTATGTGACGACGTATCAGATAATTTCCGCATCATATCACCCAAGGATTTTCGGGTTCTTAGGTGAGCGGGGTATACCTTAGAGAGTTTGGGCACAGTTACCTAAATGCGCTCTAGTCGAAATAGGAACCGCGACCAATGGATATGGTTGACTTGCTGGTACAGGAAGGGGTCGTCGCCAACCTGAAAGCCCGCAGCAAAAAGCAGGCATTGCAGGAGCTTTCGCAACAGGCCGCCGCTTTGACCGGTCTGCACGAGCGGGTGATTTTTGATGTCCTGCTGCAGCGGGAAAAGCTGGGCACCACGGGTATCGGCCGTGGCATCGCCATTCCCCACGGTAAAATTCAGGAGCTGGAGCGGTTGCATGGTATATTCGCGCGCCTGCGCAAGCCGATCGATTTCGATGCCATTGACGAACAGCCGGTGGACCTGATTTTTTTACTGCTGGCGCCAGAATCCGCCGGCGCCGATCACCTGAAAGCGTTGGCGCGCATCTCTCGTCTGCTGCGCGATGATGCCGTCTGCGCCAAATTGCGCGGTGCCGACGATCCCGAGGCCCTGTTCGCGCTGCTCACAGTTCCCACTGTTTCGCCAGCGGTCTGATACCACTTCACTGCGGCCAACCTCGCGCCGCCTTGCCAAAGTTCAAGCAACGGCTCGCCACCAACGCACCTGCGTGAACGGTGCGCTGGAATGCGGAATCGGCGTGAACGAAATTGGCGGCCTGACTCGATGAAATCGAATAAGGTCTAATGCAGACCCACCGCTTCTAGGTCATGTTGCAGGCAGGCGGCAAGGGCGCTGGCGTTGTTGTCGAAACCCGCCAGTTCCTGGCCATTGGCGCCATGCACCATATAGATGGTCTGACCCTTCACCTTTTGCGCGCGGATATAGGCCAATTGGTCTGTGCCCAGCATAGCCAGCCCTTCGCTGGACAAGGTGCGCAACCCGTTTTCATGCATTTCCATTACAGGTCCCCTAACCTTTCTTTGGCCCGGCGGTGACCGACAGTCGACTATCGGCGGCCGGCGGACCAGTGGTGATATTGATAAGTCGTGAGACGGTTTCCGGTTGCGGCCGCAGCAAATCAATGTGCAACAGGCCATTGTCCAGGCTGGCGCCCGCGATCTCGATCCCTTCGGCCAGGACAAAACTGCGCTGAAACTGCCGCGCCGCGATGCCGCGGTGCACAAAAACGCGCTTTTCATCCTCATGCTGCCGTCCACGCACGATCAACTGGTTGTCCTCGTTCGAGATTTCCAGGTCCTCGCGGGTAAAGCCGGCTACGGCCAGGGTAATGCGCAGGCCGTCAGCCGCAATACGTTCGATGTTGTAGGGGGGATAACCATCGTTGGCGGATTTCGCCACGCGGTCCAGCAACTGTTCAAAATGATCAAAGCCCAAAAGCAACGGGCTGTTGAAGGCCGATAATCTATTCACGGCGCCACCTCCTCCTGATCGAGCGGGCATGGCGGTCCTATAAAGGTCCCACGGTCAGAGCAAACCCCAGGGCACAAGGCCTTCGGGCGTCTGCGAGCGGCCCGGTATGGCGCCGCGTAGCTTCTATGTAGGTACAGGCGACGGGCGGCGCAAGCTATGTCGCGCTGGCATGGCAATATAAATTCCCTTATGTTCTGTTTTTGTTCTTATTGATGAACAGGCGTCCCCATGACCGCCACGCGCAATGAAACGGGCCCCCGCCTGGCCGATCTGGCGCGCCAGGATGTTCCCGTGGCGGCCTGGTGTCGGGACTGTGGCCACCACCGGGTGCTTCCTGTCGCATCCTTGCTGTCCCGCATGGACGGACGCACGGCGGTGGTGGCCGTGGCACGGCGCCTTCGTTGCAGCAGCTGTAACGGCCGGGCCATTGAAACCCGGCCCCATTATGCCGGCCTGGGCGTGGTTGCCGGCCACCGCTGGCATGGTGATTAGAATGTTTTTGACGTTCTTTGAATCGACGTTGCTGGCGGCTGCCAAATGCCTATACTGCGCGCCGAAATTGTTCCCTTCCCCAAACGCAAGGCGCAGTAACATGATAGGCGATGTGAAAAAGGTTGTTTTGGCCTATTCCGGCGGACTGGATACCTCCGTGATCCTGAAATGGCTGCAGGAGGCCTACCAATGCGAGGTGGTGACCTTCACCGCCGATCTGGGTCAGGGGGAAGAGGTAGAACCGGCGCGCAAAAAGGCCGAACTGCTGGGCATCAAGGAAATCTATGTGGAGGATCTGCGTGAGGAATTCACCCGCGATTTCGTCTTTCCCATGTTCCGCGCCAATGCCCTGTATGAAGGGCTGTATCTGCTGGGCACCTCCATCGCCCGGCCCTTGATCGCGAAACGGCAAATTGAAATCGCCGCTGAAACCGGCGCCGACGCGGTGTCCCACGGGGCCACGGGCAAGGGCAACGACCAAGTGCGGTTCGAATTGGGCTATTACGCCCTGAACCCGGATATCAAAGTGATCGCGCCGTGGCGGGAGTGGGAATTGAACTCCCGCACCGAACTGATCGAATTCGCCGAAAAACACCAGATCCCCATCCCCAAGGACAAGCGGGGCGAGGCGCCATTTTCCGTTGACGCCAATTTGTTGCACATCTCGGCGGAGGGCAAGGCCCTGGAAGATCCCTGGCACGAGCCGGGCGAATTCGTCTATTCCCGCTCGGTCTCGCCAGAGGCCGCGCCTGATAAACCCACCTATGTGGAAATCGAATTCAAGGGCGGCGATGCCGTCGCCGTTGATGGCGAGGCCATGAGCCCGGCAACCTTGTTGACCCGCCTAAATGAACTCGGCGGGGCCAACGGCGTCGGCCGCCTGGATCTGGTGGAAGGTCGCTTCGTCGGCATGAAAAGCCGGGGCATCTATGAAACCCCCGGCGGCACCATCCTCTTGGCCGCCCACCGGGGCATCGAAAGCATCACCCTTGACCGTGGCGCCATGCACCTGAAAGACGAGATCATGCCGCGCTATGCGGAACTGATCTACAACGGTTTCTGGTTTTCGCCGGAGCGCCAGATGCTGCAGGCCCTGATCAACGAAAGCCAGGAGTGTGTTGAAGGCACGGTGCGGGTCAAGCTCTATAAGGGCAACGCAAACGTCGTGGGGCGCAAGTCAGGCAAAAGCCTGTACAGCCTGGAACACGTCACCTTCGAGGAAGACAGCGTTTACGACCAGCGTGATGCCGCCGGCTTTATAAAGTTGAACGCATTGCGTCTGCGCTTGCTGCACCGGCAGAAGAATTAGGGTTCCGCAGCTTCAGGATTTTGAGCCGTCGGCAAGCTGACTGCTCAGCATTTCCGCTTCAGGCTGAGTGGCCTTAAATGCCGGCGTCACTTCCAGCCTCTCGCCTAACGCGCGCAGATTTGGACAGTCGAGTTTGGCGAAGAGGCCCGGCCGTTTGGCCATGCCGAAAGACCAGAAGACGGCGGTGGTCAGATCGGCCTGGGTGATCGACCCGCCCGTGAACCAAGGGCCTGTGAAATGCGCCTCCAACCATAGATAACCATCGCGCACCTGCCCCTCGCAGGCCTCGATCCAGGGCTGATGCCAAATTTCCCTGGGTCGGAAATGCCGCTCGTAAAGAGCCGCGACAAGTTTCTCGTTGCTGCCAAGGGCAATCGCCAGCAATGCCAACACCTGCCGCCGCGCCTTGCCATAGCTGGGAACCAACGCCCGTTCCGGCCCCGCGGCTTCATCCAGGTGATCCAGAATTGCCGTGCTGTCACACAGCATCTCGCCGTCGTCCAACTGTAATACGGGCACCCGGGCGATAGGGTTAAAGCGCGCGACATCCGCCTTGCCGGCACCGAAAGGCATCACGCTGAGATGATCGTAGGCCATATCATAATGCCGCAACGTCACCGCGACACGGCGCACGAAGGGAGATGAATATCGGCCAACTAATCGCATCGCCGCCCCCGGCTTGATTGCACGTTGCGGCGAGATTAATACCAACCCGCGCTGATAGGAACCCATGCTTTTGCAGGATTAATCAGGGGTTGGCATGAGGAATACGAGGAGGACGAAAATGGCGGGCAATACTGAGTTTGGGCTGGATGTTGGGATCTATGGCCGGCTGGCGACGCCGGAAGAGGTTTTGCGGTTGGCGCTGTTGGCGGAAAGCGAGGGCTTTCAGTCGGTCTGGCTGGCCGATCACGTGGTCTTTCCCAAGGCCGTCGCGCCAGCCTATCCCTATAGCCTGGACGGAAATTTCCCTGTACCACTGAATGAACCACTACTGGAACCCGTCGCCACCATGGGGGTTCTGGTGGGCGCGACCAGGCGGGTTAAAATCGGTACGGCGGTACTGGTGATGCCCCTGCGCAATCCCGTCCTCCTCGCCCGCATGCTGGCCACCCTGGATGTGTTTTCCAACGGCCGCATCATCCTGGGCGCCGGGGTGGGCTGGATGGCGGAGGAATTCGCCGCCCTGGATACCTTCGACTTCACCCGGCGCGGTCAGGTCACGGATGAATATCTCGAAATCTTCAAGGCCATTTGTGCGGGCGGCGAAGTCTCCTATCAGGGCGAGACCTATCAATTCGACCCGGTCTATTCCTATCCCCCCTCGGCGCAACGGCCACACCCGCCAATCCTGGTCGGCGGCACCTCGAATCCGGCCCTGCGCCGGGTTGCGCGGCTGGCGGATGGCTGGCTGTCCGTCGGCTTGGGCCTGGACAAATTGCCCGAGCGTCTGTCCCTGCTGCGCAGCTTGTGCGAGGCCCAGGGGCGCCGCTACGACGATCTGCTGCTCTATCACAAGCTGTTCATAAATATCGGCAATGCCATGGAGGCCAAGGGCGGCGGCCGCGAGCCGGGCACCGGATCGGTGCCGGAAATCACCGGCGATTTTAAACGGATTCAAGATCTGGGTTACCAGGGTTTCATTATCCGCTATCGCGGCGAAGATGCCGCCGAACAGCAACGGCAGATTTCCCGGTTCGCCGCCGAAATCGCGCCAAATATTTGAGGCGCGGGGCGCCGGGTAGCGCGGGGGCGCCTAGAGCATGTTTTCTTAAAACATGCCCAGACTCTTTAAGATTAGAGCAATTGAACCAAATACTTAAGTCGCGAAAGCGACTCCAATAAATTGAAAAAAAATTGCTCTAGTTATTGATAGGCGCGTTTGAGCCGTTCGTGGCGCTCGTGGTCCGACGGGGAGTCCTCAATCACTTCGTAGTAATCCAAGGCCCGCGCAGAGGCCGCCCCAAAGCCGAGCTTTTCCAGGGCATCGGCCACGTCCTTGCCGCGTCCCTCGTTGGTCGCGCCGCCGGGCCAGTGAAACCGGTAAAGTGTCGTGCTTTCCGCCATGCTGGTTCCTCTTTCCTGAATCAAAAACAGGCGAGGCGATACCGCCTCAACTCCGCCAGATTTCGGCGAAAGCGCGGGCGAAATTGCCGCCCAGATAGGCTATTATATCACCATCGTCCCAGCCGCGGCTGAGCAGGGCTTCCGTGACGTTGATCAGTTTACCATGGTTGTTGGCGTCCTCGGGATAGCGCGCGGGGATGTCGTGGCCGAAGCAGTCGCCATAGTCCGAGATGCCGGACCAAAGGCGCCGGTTTACGTTGATCTGTGCGGTGCGGCGCAAATCCGCCGAAACCGGCAGGTCGGTGCCGAAACCCACGTGAGCGACGCCGACAAGTTCCGTGATGTGATCCAGATGGCGCATGAAATCGTCGATGGTCGGACGGCGGTTGCGGTCGCCGTCCCACAGCATGGGGCCATAGATGCTGACGCCGACGACACCGCCACTGTCGGCCACCCCTCGCAAGATACCGTCGTCCTTGTTGCGGGGCAGCGGCGTCAGGGCGCGGGCATCCACATGGGTGGCCAGCACCGGCTGGCGGCTGAGATCCAGGATATCGCGGGACGTTTTATCACCCACATGGCTGATATCGATGGCGATACCCAACTCGTTCATTAGCCGCACCGCGTCCCGGCCCAGCAGGCTGAGGCCCGCGTCTTCCGGCTCCAGATTACCGTCGCCCAGGAAGTTGCGGTAATTGTACGTGGGTTGCATCACCCGCACGCCGAGGCGGTGAAACAGGTGCAGGCGGTCCAGATCGTCGCCCACCGGACGCATGTTCTGCCAGCCCATGATCAAGCCGATCTTGCCCGCTGCCCGCGCCGCCGCCAGATCCGCGGCCCGGCGGATTGCCAGCCATTCCGCATCCGGTGCGCTCATCCGCGCCAGCCAGCCGGCGATCTGCTCACAGGTCTCGGCAAAGTCAGCCTCGAAATGGCCAATGGTCACATTCAGCGCATCGACACCGCCCGCCCGCAGATCACCGGTGTAGCCATCGCTGTGGTAGGACAGCCCATCGATTACCAGGGCGCGGTCATGGAGCGCCTTTGCCATCATCATTATGTGTTCCACTCCCTCTGGTCCGCACACCCGTCTTACCGAGCCACTGCTGGCCCTAATACCACATTATATAATGACCGCGTTAAAGTGGGCCGGCGGTAAATGGCATTGAATACAAAACTGCGGATGGAGAGACCGAGAATGCCGGGCGATACTGAGTTCGGGTCGGATGTTGGCCGCCATGGACGGCCGGCGACGCCGGCGGAGGTTTTGAAGCTGGCGCCGTTCGCGGCGGGCGAGGACTTTCATCCAGCCTGGCTGGCCGATCACGTGGTCTTTCCGGTCTCCGCCACGCCGCTATGTCCATACGGCCTTGATGGACATTTTCCAGCCCCGCTGAGCCATCTTCTGCTGGAACCCATCGCGGCCATGGGTGTTCTGGTAGGCGCGACTAGCCGGGTCAAATCGGCACAGCGGCGTTGGTGGGTTGGATGGCTGAGAAATTTGCCGCCCTGGATAACTACAATTCTTTCCCAACGGGGTCGGGTGCCGGATGACTATCTGTAGATCTTCAATGCCATCTGCCAGGGCGGCGGACGGGAGCCAGGCACCGAATCGGTGCTCGAAATCACTTACGATTTCAAATGGCTTCTCGATCTGGATTACCGGGGCCTCATCATCCGTTACCGCGGCGAATATGCCAGTGAGCAACAGCGGAATACTTCCCGCTTCGCCGCCGATATTGCAGCAAAGATTTGCGGGGTGGAGATACAAATATCGACAGTAGAGCCGTTGGCTCAGCGCCTCAGGGAGAATCGAAAACGGGCTAAGGGACGGTAGGCGCCGCATTCCGAGACAGAATATCCTTTTCTGATTTTTCCGCTTCAAGCACGGCAGTGCCGATCAGAAACGCCAAAAACTCCTGCTTGGTGCGCCGGGCTTCGGACTCAAGCGCCGACAACCGGACGCTAAGCGACGGTTGGTCTTTCGGAACCAGTGACCCTAGTATTACGGTATTGTTCTCCGCCTCGTCCTGATCATTGCTCGGTCGCTCGCCAGTATTGATCATTGCCATACCTATTTTACCAGACTTATGTCTAAATCGCCTAGGTGGCAGACTAACACCGTGTTGAACAGCAAGTCACTCATGAATTCGTTCATTCATTCATTGCTACTGGAATTGCACGAAGGCTATACTTGTCCACCAACTATTTGAAACCAATCCATATCAATACTGTTTCGCCGGGAATTCGCCGTCTCAGTAATGGTTGCTGCATCCGTCTAGACCCCATGCCCGCTTGAAGCTGGGCTGACCTGCCTCACAATATGCCGACATCGAGGGTTATGCCGGTTGGACCGGCTCTTATCCTCAGGCATCGGAGACGGATCAGGCAAGAGACTATCACATATATCGGCCTTGACGTTTACAAGAAGTGTATTGCGGCGGCTTGTCGGAGCAAGGCCTAGGGGGTCAAAAAAGGCCGGTACATTGAGATAATGGGCTGTTGAACGGGCGGGCAAATAGCGACCGGACGCAGCCTTCGCCTTGATCGCCTTCGGCACATCGGACATCCTTTGGCTGGAAAGTCACCCATGTCGACGATGTCACCGAGCTAGCGTTTGGAAATGGGTACTGGCTCTGCATAGAACTTGCTCGCGGCGCCGTGGTCGCCGCGTCGAATTCCAAGGGGCGGTTGGTTCACTCAGGCGGAAGCCGGCGACATTGCTGGCCGTCTTCCACTACCCACACGGCATGGATGCGTGCAGGCATTCACTACGCTGGCAGAGACGCCGAATTCTACAACGCCGATGATCCGAATGTGGCGCATGTACCGCGATGAACTTCAGGGTCGTTGGTCTAATCGGCGCCTGGGTTGGTCGCCGCGCGCGACATGGATCGTTCCAGGATGCCTGGCACGTCCCATTCGCCTTCCGGGCGCACCAGTATCATGGGATCAGTATCCAACCCGAAACTGTCGTTCCTCGACCGTATTGGGATATTGACTGGAAAGTATTCATGGTCCGAAAAGTTGTGCTTTTCACCAACTACTTTGGCGCCGAAATGTTTCTGCATATAAGGGATCAAACGAGCTTGGGTTTGCCCGACAACAACGCGGAAACCTTTCTTGCCGCACAGATCAAAAGCATATTGAAGTAAGCGCTCAGCCACCTGCCCCTCGCGGTATTCAGGCCGCACGGCAAGGCGTTCACATTTGACGAAATCGGCGAAGTATCGAATCCGTAAGGTGCCGACCGGCTCGCCATCAACAAAAGCCAGGAATTGTGTCGCGCTATAATCGTTGCCGTCAAATTCCTCGTCGTAGGGGCACCGCTGTTCGCCGATGTAAACGATAGCGCGGATAGCAATAACCTTTGCATAGTCTTCCTGGCATCGCACTACCCTGATCTCGGTTTTCGAATCATCTGTGCTAGGCATGTCGCAATACTCCGTTCTCATTTCTATAGGTGCCGTATTCGGTTTCGACTTGGCTGACAGCGTCTGTCATTTGCCCCGTGATCTGGGCTACGATTTGCGAGGTCATGCCGTTGGCGCCATCGCGAATGGCGGTGGCTGAAATATTGTCGCGCCGCAGGAATGGCGCCGGATAAATCCATCCGCACTCGTCCAGAATTCCGCGGACGGTCATGCCGCCATAATCGCTGCCGTGCAGGCCATGAATTGCCTTGCCCGGATTGCGCCGACGAATTTCGCCAATTACGCCGTAGAAACCATCGCGGTCATAAACCTCCGGATAGTAGGCCACCGTCACCTTGTCGGATAAACCTGCTTCCTCAATCGCGAGTTGGATAAAGGTGCGCCGGGTCTCGGGCGCATAGAAGCGGTTGCCCGCGGGGAAATAATCAACATTGGCGTCCGAATTGTCGGTTGTCTTCATCACTTGCATGCCGCGTTCAATACCGGCGACTTCGACCTCGCGCCGGGCAAGCGCGCGCTGATAGAATTTTGGAACCACCGTCGGATGAATGATTATTCGCTCCAGTCGTCGTTCCTCTAGCGCCGTTCGTACGAGTTTGAGGTGGCTGACATGGAACGGGTTGAAGGTGCCGAAGTATACGCCGATCCCGCCCCGGGGATAAAACAGGCCGCGCAGGTCGGAAAGCAAGCCAACCAGAAAGACCAATCCACCCACCCCGGTGCCCAGGAGCAGGAAAATTTCCTTGAACATGGGTACGCCCGCCGTGGCCAACGACGTGATGATGATATTGGCGGAAAGCCCCACCAGAACATTGCGGTTTGGATCGCCGACGCCGCGGTTGGACAGACTAAGACCAAGATACTGGGCGCCTTGCGAGGCAAGGGTGGTTACCAGGGCGGCAATCACAAAGCCGCCAACAGACGCCATGCCGGGCCGGTCAAAACCGCCACCATGCAGTATTACCCCAAAAGCCAGCAAATTGAAGGCGTACTGCGCGGCAAACCGGATCAAGCGCCCAGCGCTGACCGATGCCGTATGGAACATCGCCCAGACCTCGATCTTGTTGCTGTATTTGGCATAGAGCGGCATGAAAAAACCGATAAAACCGCTGACCCCGATCAATGCGGTGTTTTCCCAACGATCATGGGCCAACGCATAGGCAAGATACATCAATCCGCCAACGGATAAGGAATACCGCGTTGATGTACTTTTTATGTATTTCAGGAACATATCGAGAATTTTCATCGAATATAACTCTTTGAATTTATGATAATTTTGGATAATCTTAGATGCACTCTACCAATGGTAGTCATGTGAAGCTGCAGGTTGAATAGAAAATTATGCATCAGATATATCCGATTTTGGATAAAAGGAATTCGTGATGAGTACCTACAGGTTGGATGACTGGGACGACATCCGCGTTTTCCTCGCGGTCGCATTATCAGGCAGTTTCATAACGGCGGCGCAATATCTGGGTACCAGCCAGTCAACAATCAGCCGGCGTATTCAAGAACTGGAACTACGCCTTGGCGCCAAACTGTTCGACCGCTCGGTTCGTGGTGCCCGCCTGACGCCCCAGGGACGAACTATTCAAGATGCCGCCAAATCGATGGAACATGCGGCGCTGAATATTGAAAAAGGCATTGCTGGCGTGGACCGCGAAATGCGCGGTACGGTGACAATCACAGCGACGGAAGGCATCGGTGCCTACTGGTTGGCGCCTCGGCTATTGGAACTCCAAAGGCGGAATCCGGGCCTTTGCATTAGTCTCGATAGCACCAACGCTTTGCGAAATCTTGACAGCAGAGAAGCCGACATTGCGTTGCGCTTTGGCCGCCCAAACGAACCAACCTACCGCATGCGAAAGGTCGCGAACCTATCACTTTTGCCCCACGCTTCAAAGACCTATTTGCGGGAATTTGGCCGCCCGGAAAAACTGGAGGACTTTCGGAACCACTATATCGTCGACAATGTATCGCCCATGCGCGGCCCGGCCTGGGAGACCTGGAACAACGCGGTTGCCATGTCGAAAGGCATCGTCTTCAAATCGAACTCTCCAACCGCGAGCGGTTTCGCCATCCGCGAAGGTTACGGCATTGGCCTCATCCCCAGATTTTCACTGGAAGTACTGCAAAACGTCGAGGAAATCCCCATAGATATCGGCCCCTCTTTGGAATTGTGGGCCGTGACCCACGAGCAAACGGGCAATTCCCGGCGGGTGCGTGTGACACTGGCTTACATTTACGAGTTGTTCCAAGCGGACCGCTATCGCTACTTCGACGGCTAATGTCAATGGATCTTGATATTGACCTGTATCATGGGTCAGGCCAGTCTTGAATGCCCCCCAAATAGTAGAATAACTCGTGATCAACCCATTTGATCAGCGGCGCTTGGTTATTGACAGGCGCGCTTTGGCGGCTTATGGCGCCGACGGTCGCAA
The DNA here is from genome assembly GCA_027623205.1 of Pseudomonadota bacterium. GTDB lineage: Bacteria > Pseudomonadota > Alphaproteobacteria. Next base: position 11,189 of record JAQBYC010000101.1, read on the forward strand.
AGGGGTTCCGCAATCGCTTCGTAATAAGCCAGCGACCTCGCAGTAGCCGCCCAAAACCCTGGCTTTGCGATGACATCCGCCACGGCTTTTCCGCGCCCTTCGTTGGTTGCACCGCCCGGCCAATGAAAGCGATGGGGTGTCATGGTTTTCACCATGGTGAAGTTCCTCAATTGCCAACTTATCTCTTACACTACTTTGGTGCCGACGGCACAGTGCAGCCAGCGGGCCAGTAGAATGGATTTATCGGCGATGGCCTGAGCCTTCGCGGCGCGCCATTGGGCGGTTTCATCCGCATCCAGCAGGGAAAACAAGTAAGGCTCGTAATATTTCCACGTATAGCCGTCCGGATCGTTCACGGTCATGGTGGTGGGAAACAATTTCAGGTCGGTCAGGCCGCTGCGGCCAAAGCGTCTGTATAGCGAGGCATCGGCGCAACCTTTTTCGCCGACCGACAGCACCGGCGCCTCTACCTTGGCCTTGATGGCCGCCGACACGGGCAGGTTCCACAGGCTGCGCATATCCACCGCGCGAACCATGACCGCAACCCGGCCACCCGGTCGGGCCACCCGGATCATTTCCGCCAGCATCCGTTCGGCGTCGCATTCCTCCATCACCGTATGGGACATCACGACGTCGAAACTGTTTTCGGGGAACGGCAGATCCTCGGCATTGCCGGGGCCAAAGCTGATGATACCGCTTAACCCCTCGGCCTCGGCAATGGCCGCGGCCTCGCGCAGAAAATAGCCGTTCACATCCACCGCGGTGATCGGATTGGCGCATTGGGTATGGCGGGCCAGCCAGCGGTCAAGCGAGCCTGGACCACAGCCCACATCCAGCACCGTCTCTCCGGGCTGAATATCGATCTCGTTGATATGCATGTGTACGCCCCGCAGGTAACCGGGGTCCGTGCCACGGCCGTCGATAAAGGCGACGCCGCCCAGATACCGCCCGCCCAGGCTGATGACGCAAAAATGCTCCGCCAGCCGTTCAACGATCGGCTCCCATTGCGAGGCCGAGAGCAACATGGGCAACAACACCAGGGCCGGGCCGCCGCCCCGTATGCGATAGGTTATGCCCGCAACCTCACCTGCGACCTCACCCTCGGATCGCTCAATCCGGGGCAGGCTGGCCGGGTTGCGCGCCTCCGCCCGGCCCAAAAAATCGAGCCAAAGGGGAAAAATTTCGCCGCCGCGATCCGCCACGACGTCCGACCAGGTCAGCACCACATAGTCCTCGAAACAATGGCTCTCGGCGTTGGGCAGCGATGGCAGCGACGCGGCGACGGCATCCACGCCGGCGCCGCCGTCGCCATACATCAGCAACAGCCGGTCCGCGATGGGCGCCACCGTCGCGGCCTGCAGACGATTGAGGCCGATCATGGCCAGAGAGGCGATGCGTTCCGGCTGCCCAGCGATAATGGGGTCCATCTCGGCGGTGTTCTGCACCCCGAAATGGGCCCGCACCAGACCCAAATGTTCAAACAGGGCGGCCAGACGCTGTTCAACATTTTGTACGCCCTGATCTGGCATCGCTAGACCAGGTTGACCCGCACACCGCACAGCATCAGTTGATCGTTCGATTGCCGCAGGCCACGCTTGTCGGCCATGGCCAGGATGTTACCCCGGTCGGCGGGCAGGATATCGATGGCGCTGATGCCGGTGCCACGGCCATCCTTATCGGGAACAAAACGGATATGGGCATTGTCCAGCTTGACCGCCGGCTTGCCATTTATCTGTTCCATGGGACAGTCCAGCACCGCCGCCCAGCGTTCGGCCACCGCATCCGGATCATCGGCCTGAATTTCCACGGCCACCAGGGCCTTGGTGTTCTGGGTCTGGACGAAAGCCTGCCAATTGGGGCCGGCCCATTTCCAGCGCGACATTTCCTGAGCCGGGTCACCCTCCGGGCCCATGTCGTCTATGGATAGAATGGCACCCGGCACATCGGCGGGATGGAAATGGGTCGCGTGGCAATCGTCGGCGTCATGGCGCCAGATATCACGTATGCCCAGGGCGATAATCCGCTCCCGCTCAACCAGGGCATCGCCGCATTCCAGGATCAGCATATAGCCGCCATTGCCCTGGCGGCGTTCCAGATAGCGTCCGGCCGTGGTGCCATCTTGAATAGGCGCGACAACTTCGATCAGATCGCCGCCAATAGGCAACAGGGCGTTATGCAGGCCAAAGGCACCCACGTTGGGATCGTTGTAGCAAACCGCCAGGCCCAGGGTGGCGCCAATATCAACCACCGCCGATTTCAGATCCTCGGCAACGAAGACAAACTGCCGCAAACGCATGACGTTCCTCCCATTAACTTTATACCGCAAGGCATCGGCCATGCCCGCTGAGTTTACTTTGACCAGGCGGCATCAATGCCGCCCGCCCAGCAGGCCGCCGTGATTGTATTGACCATCAGACAGGCGATGGTCATGGGCCCGACGCCGCCCGGTACCGGGGTGATGGCGCCGGCAATCTCCTTTGCCGCCTGGAAGTCCACATCGCCCGCCAACCGGGTCTTGCCGTCCCCGGCGTCGATCCGGTTCATGCCCACGTCGATCACCACCGCGCCCGGCTTGATGCAATCGGCGCCCAGCATTTCCGGCCGGCCCACGGCAGCAACCAGAATATCCGCTTGGCGGCAAATCTCGGGCAGATCCCTGGTGCGGGAATGGGCGATAGTGACGGTGCAATGTTCCGCCAACAGCAACTGCGCCATGGGCTTGCCAACCAAGTTGGAGCGGCCCACCATTACCGCCCGCACGCCGATCATGCCGCCGGCGCCAAAACGGTCGGCCAGCAACATGGAACAGCCCAAAGGGGTGCAAGGCACCATGGCATTCTGCCCGCTGGCCAGGCGTCCGGCGTTGATAGGATGCAGGCCATCGACGTCCTTGTTGGGGTCTATGGCCAGGATAATGGCGCCCTCGTCGATCTGCGCCGGCAGGGGCAGTTGCACCAGGATGCCATGCACCGCGGGATCCCCATTCAGATCGGCGATCACCTCCAGCAGCCGCGCCTGGCCGGTATCCGCCGCCAGCCGGATGGTATCGGAAAGAAAACCCATTTCGGCTGCGATCTTGCCCTTGTTGCGGACATAGATCTGGCTTGCCGGGTCTTCGCCGACGATGACCACGGTCAACCCGGGCACTAGGCCATGGCGCGCCTTCAACTGGCTGGTCTGCTGGGCAACCATTTCCCGCAACCCCATGGCGAAAGCCTTGCCGTCGATAATATCCGCTGTCATGAACCGCCTATCCATCTACTGACCAACTGGTCTGCCCAGTATACAGTTCACAGTCCAGCGCACATTTATTTTGAAGCCGCGCTGTCTTTTTACAGGCAGAGCAGTTGAAGCAATCGCTTAAGTCGCGTTGGCGGCTCTAACAAATCAAAACTCGCGCTAGACATGTTTCCTTAAAAAATGCTCGGACTCTTTGAGATCAGAGCCATTGAACCAACGACTTTAAGTCGCGAAAGCGACTCCGATTAATCACAATTTACTCTAGGCTGTCAGGGCGGCCCGGAGCAACGGCATGCGGTCGTTGCCGAAATACATATCATCGCCATCAACGAAAAAGGTTGGCGAGCCAAAGCCGCCCCGCTGGGCCAGCGCCTCCGTGTTCGCCCGCAATTCCCCCTTGATCCCGTCCGAGAGCATGGCTGCGGCGATGGTGTCAGGGTCGAGGCCGGCGGCCGTAGCGATTTGCGCCAGCAATTCGTCCTGCGTGATGTCCCGGTCATGGCCCCAATAAGCCTCGAAGACGCCTCGGGCGTAGGGAACCAGCTTGCCCTGGCGGCGGGCAGCGATACAGCCGCGCATGGCCTTGACGCTGTTGATGGGAAAGATCGTCATGGGCCAGGAAATTTTGATGCCCGCCAGACGGGCCCAATCCTGCAGATCCTTATGCATATACGCCTGCTTTACCGGGACCGGAAATTCCCGGCTGTGATAGACCGATGGATTGATGGTGTTGAACAATCCACCAACCAGGATCGGCCGCCAAGTGATTTCCACCCCCAGCTCCGCCGCCAGGAGCTGGATATTGTGAAAGCCCAGATAGGTCCAGGGGCTGGAACAATCAAAATAGCATTCCAATCTGGACATGGCGGTCATCCTCACGTCGTGGCTACCGGCGATGCGCCGGGCCTGATCAACGTAAAGTGTGCCTTAATCCAATGCCCTTGAAAAGCGCGCGCCGGGGCAACAGCGATGGCGGCCTAATGTATGATCTTGTCGATGTCAAAATGGCGGTACCGCGATGGCGTGACCAAGCGGGCCGAGGCGACCCGGACGGAATGCAGTGGCCCATCCAGATTCTGCTCCCAAAATGCCAGAAAATCCTGCAGCCGAGGAAAGCGCGGGGCCAGATCATATTCCTGCCAAAGATAGGTCTGTAAAAGCTTTGGCCAATCGGGCAGCCGATAGATGATTTCTGCCGTCGTCAACCGATAACCGTCCAATTGTGTTTCTAACGTGGCCATGATGCTGTTCCTTTCATGCTCAATCAACCACCTCGCCGGTTCCAATCATGATCTGGCATTAATCTTAATGAATGATTGAAATCCTTGCAAATTCAAATACTTGGCACTCACCCGGCGGGGTGGCTAGCAGTTTGCGTTAGGCCAGGAGGAAAGTATGCCCTTGAAGTGGGGCGCTGGCGTGCCTAAATCACTGGCACTCGCCTCCATAGAGTGCTAGCAAGCGCCCTGGGTGGCTGGTTTTGGCTAAAACCCAATTAATGAAACTCTTTCCATGAAACCTACAGGGATAGTGAGGACACCATGAAACTTCGTCCGCTGAACGACCGCGTGCTGATCAAGCGCGCCGATGAAGACACCAAAACCGCCGGCGGCATAATCATTCCCGACACGGCACAGGAAAAGCCGATGCAGGGCATTGTCATGGGCGTCGGCCCTGGCACGCGCGATGAAAATGGCGAACGGGTAAGCCCCGAGGTTCAGACCGGCGACCGGGTACTGTTCGGCAAATGGTCCGGAACCGAGGTCACCCTGGATGGCCAGGAACTATTGATCATGAACGAATCCGACATCATGGCCGTGCTTGAAGACAAGCCGGCAGCAAAGGCGAAAAAGGGCAAAAAAGCGGCATAACTGCCACCTTTGTTGCCCTTAGCCTAACATCAAGAAAGAAGGAGGCCAATAAGCATGGCTGCCAAAGAGATAATATTCGATACGGAAGCGCGTGACCGCATGTTGCGCGGCGTTGATATCCTGGCCAATGCGGTCAAGGTAACCTTGGGGCCCAAAGGCCGCAACGTCGTGCTGGAAAAATCATTCGGCGCCCCACGCGTCACCAAGGACGGTGTGACTGTAGCCAAGGAAATCGAACTGAAGGACAAGTTCGAGAACATGGGCGCACAGATGCTCCGGGAAGTCGCTTCCAGGACCAACGAAGTCGCCGGCGACGGCACCACCACGGCAACGGTTCTGGCCCAGGCGATCGTGCGCGAAGGCGCGAAGTCGGTGGCCGCCGGCATGAACCCGATGGATCTGCGCCGGGGTATCGACCTGGCGGTCAGCGCCGTGGTCGCGGCCCTGGAAAAGAGCGCCAAGAAAATTTCCGGCCGCAAGGAAGTGGCCCAGGTTGGCTCCATTTCCGCAAATGGCGAGGCCGAGATTGGTGAAATGATCGCCACGGCCATGGAAAAGGTCGGCAACGAAGGTGTCATCACGGTGGAAGAGGCCCAAAGCCTGGATACCGAATTGGAAGTCGTCGAGGGCATGCAGTTCGACCGCGGCTATCTCTCGCCCTATTTCATCACCAATGCTGAAAAGATGATTTCCGAACAGGAAAATCCCTACATCCTGTTGCACGAAAAAAAGCTTACCTCGTTGCAGTCCATGCTGCCAATTTTGGAAGCAGTGGTGCAATCGGCCCGGCCGCTGTTGATCATCGCCGAGGATATCGAAGGCGAAGCCCTGGCCACCCTGGTGGTCAACAAGCTGCGCGGCGGCCTGAAAGTCGCCGCCGTCAAGGCCCCTGGCTTTGGCGACCGGCGCAAGGCTATGTTGGAAGACATCGCCATTCTGACCGGTGGTCAGGTAATCTCGGAAGATCTGGGCATCAAGCTGGAGAGCGTTACCCTGAACATGCTGGGCACCGCCAAGCGGGTCTCCATGACCAAGGATAACACCACCATCGTCAATGGCGCCGGCAAGAAATCCGACATCGCGGCGCGGTGCACCCAGATCCGGGCCCAGGCGGACGACACCTCGTCGGAATACGACAAGGAAAAACTGCAAGAGCGTCTGGCCAAGCTGGCAGGCGGCGTTGCCGTCATCAAGGTTGGCGGCGCAACCGAGACCGAGGTGAAGGAGCGCAAGGATCGCGTCGACGACGCCTTGAATTCGACCCGAGCCGCGGTCGAAGAAGGCATCGTGCCCGGCGGCGGGGCCGCCCTGCTCTATGCCGGTCGTGCCCTGGACAAGTTGAAGCTTAAAAACCACGACCAGCAGGCCGGCGTCGACATCGTGCGCCGCGCCCTGCAGACCCCGGTCCGGCAAATCGCCGAGAACGCCGGCGTGGACGGCGCCGTCGTTGCCTCCAAGCTGATGGAGAGCAAGGATACCAACTGGGGCTTCGACGCACAGACTGAAAAGTATGTGGATATGATCAAGGAGGGCATCATCGATCCGGCCAAGGTCGTGCGTATCGCCTTGCAGGATGCGGCATCTGTTGCCGGTCTGTTGATCACGACCGAAGCCATGGTCGCCGACAAGCCAGCCAAGAAAGGCGCCGGCGGTGCTCCAGGCATGCCCGATATGGGTGGCATGGGCGGCATGGGCGGCATGGGCGACATGGGTTTCTAAGTCCGGTCATCCCTACACCGTTAAATTTTGGGGGTCGCGCCAGTCCGGCGCGGCCCCCATTTTATTG
>JAQBYC010000102.1 GCA_027623205.1 Pseudomonadota bacterium
CACCCACAGGATTATGATCAATGGGTGGTCGGGAGGGGGAGCGGGTGGGTAAGTCAATCTCGAAAATGGTTAGATGCTTGGCGTCGACCGTCAGATTGCGCAGAGGATTCCACATGCCAGTACTTGCCATACAAGACCAGGGCCATGGTATCAGCTATGCTTTCCGCGATACAGGCATCAGGAAAGGACGACATCATGGGGCGTTTGGCGGGCAAGGTCGCGATGATAACCGGCGGCACCTCAGGCATGGGCGCCGTTACCGCGCGGCGCTTCGTGGCAGAGGGCGCGCGGGTGGTCTTGACGGGCCGATCGGTGGCACGGGGCCGGGCGGCGGCCGAGGATATTGGCGAAAATGCCCGCTTCATCGCCATGGAAACCGGTGATGAGGCACAGATCAAGAAGGCGGTGGATTTTACCGTGGAAACGTTCGGTCGTTTGGATTGCCTGTTCAACAACGCCGGGGCGGTGACCCATTCCAGCCGGATCGATAAAATCACCACAGACCAGTTCAACTTCGAAATGTCCACCCTGGTCGGCGGTCCCCTGTTCGCCATGAAACATGTCATGCCCATCATGCGGCAGCAGGGAGGTGGCGCCATCATCAACAATGCCTCCACGGCCGGGCATCGCACGGGCCACGGTCCGGTGCTCTATTCCATTGCCAAGGCCGCCGTGCTGCATTTGACGCGGGTCGTGGCGCTACAGGTTGCCGACACCTCGATCCGGATCAACTCCATCTCGCCCGGTTGCGTTGCCACGCCAATTTTCTCGCTCGGCACCGACATGACCCAGGAACAATCGGCCGCCTCGCTGCCGATCATCGAGTCTGAACTGGCCAAGATCGCGCCTTTGGGACGGGCCGGGTCGTCGGAGGATGTGGCCGCCATCCTGGTTTTCCTGGCCAGTGATGAGAGCCGTTACATCACGGCCCAGGATATCGCCGTGGACGGCGGCCTGATCGCCGGTTACACCCCGGCGGAAACAATGGAGAAATTCGGTGGCATGTATACCGCGCTGCAGGCAGCGCTGACCAAAATGACCACGTAACGCCGAGAGCATGTTGCTTCGAAACATGCCCGGCCTCTTAAGAAATAGAGTTATTGAACCAATTGCCTAAGTCGCAATAGCGACTCCCATTAATTGAAAATCGCGCTAGCGGCAGTCAAAAACAGCGATCCAGACAACGCACAACGGCGGCGCGGGCGTCGCCGGGCTCAATATGAGGCCAGGCGGCGAGGATTTCCCGTTGCGCCCAAGCGGCCAGACGATCCGGCAGGGTCTCGCCTGCATTCCGGGCTGCCGCGATACCGCGCAGGGTGCAATGGGTCAGATCCGCTTCGGTAGGTACGCACATCATGAGCCGGACCAATCAACCTGCCATCCCGCCTAATTGCGGTAGGATGGATCTTGGGCATCCAACATACGCAACAGCGCCGGCCAGGCCTTGTTGGCTAACCATAGATTGCCCCCCGATACCTGTTTTTTTACCATCTCAATGGCATTGTCCGAAGGTATGTTCAACTTCGTGCCGCCGGCCAGGGCACGCACCTGCATGGTGCAGGCCCGTTCCAGCGTGTACATGCTATAAAAGGCCGAAGCGACGTTGGGACCGCAGGTCAGGGTGCCGTGATTGCGCAGGATCATGACATTGCTGTCACCCAGGTTGGCAACCAGGCGTTTCCGTTCATCGTGGTCAAGGGCAATACCTTCATAGTCGTGATAGGCAAGGCCGGCGCCAATTATCATGGCGGTCTGGGTCACGGGCAACAGTCCGTGGGCCTGGGCCGATATCGCCACCCCGTCGTTGGTATGCAAATGCATAACGCACCCCGCATCCGGCCGCGCGCCGTGTACGGCGCTATGAATGGTAAAGCCGGCGGGATTGATCTCGTCCTCGGTCTCGGACAGGATCGTGCCGTCAAGATCGACCTTGACCAGGGACGAAGCGGTGATTTCATGGAACAGATAGCCCATGGGATTGATCAGGAAACACTCTCCCCCGGGCGCGCCAATGGTATCGGGCACGCGGGCGGAAAGATGGGTCAAAATCATGTCTGTCCAGCCATAGTGAGCGACCAGGCGGTAACAGGCGGCCAGGTCCACCCGGGCCTGCCATTCGGCCGCGCTGACCTTTTGCTGCATGCGAACCATATTCATCGCTGTTCCCTCCAATCGAAATCTACCCCAATTGCATGGTCAGGTTACTCCGGCGCGGGGCCGGGAAACCGTTCGCGCAGGATCCGCTTCAGCGGTTTGCCCGTCGGATTGCGGGGGATTTCATCAATGAATACCGCGCCTTTGGGCTGTTTGAAACGGGCCAGCTTGCCCTCGCAATATTGCAGAATGTTGGTCTCGCTCACATTCTTATCCTTGCGTACGACGACGGCGATAGGGCTTTCGCCCCAGCGTTCGCTGGGCTGGCCGATCACGGCGACATCGGCCACGCCCGGATGGGCAATGATGACATTTTCCAGTTCCGCCGGATAAACGTTCTCGCCGCCCGAAATGATCATATCCTTGACCCGGTCGTGGATGGTAATAAAGCCGTCTGCGTCCTGCAACGCGATATCGCCCGTGTAGAACCAGCCATCGCGGATGGCCTCGGCGGTGGCTTCCGGATTGTTCCAATAGCCCTTCATGATATGGGCGCCGCTGACCAGTACTTCGCCAGGCACGCCGGGCGCCACATCGTCGCCGCTCTCATCGACCACGCGTATTGAGGTATGGAAAAACGCCTTGCCGGCAGAGCCGATCTTGATCATGGCGTCATCCGGACTGATTAAGGTCGCCGGGCCACCCGCTTCGGTCATGCCATAAACCTGATGGATTTCTATGCCGATATCCTTGTAGGTCTCGATCAGATGGGCCGGCACCGGTGAGGCGCCGGACATTATCCAGCGCAAATGAGATATGTCATAGTTTTGGAAGTCCGGCACCATCAGCATGACGTTCAACATGGCCGGTACCGCAAGGCTGATGGTGATCTGCTCCCGTTCGGTGATTTCCCACATCATCTTGGGATCAAACTGACGCAGGAAAACCACCGTGCAGCCCATGTAGATGGAGTTCAAAACCGGTTCCAGCGCGCCAACATGGAACATGGGCAGGGCGATGGAATAGCGGTCGCGAAATCTGATGTCGGCCGTGTTGGAGGCCGTGATGACGGCCCAGGTCATGGTGTTATGGGTGTGCAGCGCACCCTTGGGCCGACCGGTCGTACCGGAAGTGTACATGATGAAGAGGTCGTCATCGTCGCCCGAATCATTCTCCGGCTCGCTTGCTGAGCCATTGGCAATGAAATCGTTGTAGTCGAGGGCAAACGAATCGCGATCGCTGCCCTCGCTCAACTCGATCCAATGCCTGATGTCCGTGGCTGCCGCACCCCGGTCGTTAATCTCGCCCACGACCTCGGCGAAATCGCCGCCATAGATCAGCGCGATCGCGCCGGCATCTTTAAGAATATAGACCAGTTCATCCGCGACGAGGCGCCAGTTGAGGGGAACGCTAACCGCACCAATCTTGGCCAGGCCCATGAAGCTTTCATAATATTCCACACCGTTCATCAGCAACAGTGCGACGCGGTCTCCTTTTTCGACGCCCAGATTGCGCATGGAATTGGCAATCTTGTTGGCGCGTCGGTCAATCTCGCGGTAGGTCAAACGCCGGGACGTCGCGGGATCAACCACGGCTTCCAGGTGCGGGTTCATGTGAGCCCGCTTGCCCAAGTAAAGGCCAATGTTATTGCGCACGTCCGTCACTCCCAAAAACAGCGAGGGCACCCAGGAAAAGATGACACACTCCGCTGGACTTTCCCAGTCAGGCGTCAAATCGGCGCCTAGCGCATGTTTCCATCAAGCATGTTCAGACTCTTTAAGATTAGAGCGATTGAACCACGTCATTTAGGTCGCCTTGGCAACTCGGATGAATTGAAGGTAGCCAATCGTCGCGGTTTTGGTTCATCTCACGACGCAGGCAAGTCAGCCTTTTGCGAATTCGAGCCAAGCTCGGCAGCCGACTAAAGCCGATATATTGGCGTCAGAGATTGGGCAACGGCAAATCTGTCAACCGGAGCGTTTTGGCCCTTTGATTTGTGAGTGCATTTTTTCCGGCGCTATTTTGACCCGATTGACCCCGAGGCGACGTGTCCTGCGCCTTTGGAAATGAACCTCTATTGGCCGAAATACCGAACGCCCCGGCCGATGGAAGCGATCGGTCGGGGCGCCTGGTACGGGCAATATTCTGTAAGCATTCAGACCTAGGCGGGGTTACGCCGCCGGCGCGCCGAGACAAACCGTACACCGGAAGGCGCTTTTTTGGCGCGCCGCGCCGTCTCTATGGGGCGCTATCAGCGCAGGGCAGCGCAGCTGAAAACAGCCTTGATCAAGGATCGATGCGCACGGTCGCGGCGCCGGTAACGACGACGTCGCCATTTTGGTTGGTGGTGGTGAGCTTCACGTCCACCAAAGTTTCGCCGTCCTCTTCACGGATGGCCTCAACTTCCGCCCTGCCGGATAAATCGTCGCCCGGCCAGACCTGATTGGTGAAGCGGACGCCAAACTTTTTGATATTCGCGGGGCCGAATAGATTTGTAACAACGCGGCCCGTCATCCCCATGGTCAACATGCCATGGGCGAAAACACCCGGATAACCAGCTGCTTCGCGACTATAGAGATCGTCTGTATGCAGCGGATTATAATCTCCCGATGCACCGGCATACATTACCAGCTGGGTGCGTTTCAGATCTTCCACAAGGACCTCTTCAAAGGTGTCGCCAACGGATATTTCACTTGCTTTGAGTGTCATAACCAAATCCCTCAATCCTGATCCACGGGACGTTCCGTCTTCACGCCAACGCTTCTGGCAATGCAAACGATTTCGCCATTCTCATCCCGATATTCCGTAATGCGCTCGCTGAACATCAGCTTTCCAGCACGCTTGCTTTCCTTCTCCCAACTGGCGCCATCCTTAACCGAGACTGAAAGCACATCGCCGGGGCGAATGGGCCGCTTGAACTCGAAATGCTGTTCGGCGTGCAGTCCCCCCGAGGACGCTGGCTTGCCTTTTTCTCCGCTTGCTTCCCTGCCGGAACCGAACCAAGTCTGTCCCGGCTTGGGCCGCAAGAAATAGTCTGGATTGAATTGCGCGACAGATTGCGGAAAGGTCGGCGGCGCCACAATGCCGCCTGCGTCGGTTTGCCGGGCTTGTTCGGGATCATGGAATTCAGGAGAATAATCTCCAATGGCCCGCGCAAACATCATGATATGTGTGGCTTCAACGGGAAATTTAATGCCTTTTGGGTCTGTCATCGCCTGCTGCCAATACCTTTTCCAGGTTCAATTTCAATCGAGCAAAAACAATACTGGACGCGCCGGTAATCGGACCATGAAACGCGCCTCCCGCATTTTTGGCGGAAAGAGTTCGGAAGTAAATAGCCGACTTCCCGCGCGCCCGTCCGCATGGCGCTGGCATTCTCCCGGGGGCATGGTGATCTATATCCGCGGCCTTCGGTCCGCCATGGCTTCATGCAGGCGGGTGATATTCCCTGCCGTGCCCTGCATCAGGGGTTGCTCGGGCGCCGCCACATCCTTGACTGCGATATCTTGGTAGGGACCGTATTCCCGGCAGAGGACCCCCCTTCGGCCTAAATATTATTCAGCGCGGCGGTCAGGTCTTCCATCAGATCGGCAGGGTCTTCCAATCCAACCGACAACCGTACCATGCCATCGCCGATGCCCACCTTGGCGCGTTCTTCCGGGCCGACGGCCCGGTGGGTGGTCGTGGCCGGATGGGTTATCAGGCTTTTGGCATCGCCCAGGTTGTTGGAAATATCGACAATCCGCAGGCCATTTAAAAAGCGGAACGCCTGGTTCTTGCCGCCGCGCAGATCGAAGGTGATGACTGAGCCGCCCGCCGACATCTGGCTTTGCGCCAAATCGCGCTGCGGGAAACTTTCCAGGCCGGGATAAAGCACCCGCTCGATGGCATCGTGGCCTTGTAGCAATTCGGCAATGGTCTGGGCGTTGCGGCATTGTTCGCCCAGGCGCAATTCCATGGTTTCCAGACCTTTGAGCAGAACCCAGGCATTGAAGGCGCTCATGGCCGGGCCGGTATGACGGAGAAATTGCATTAAGTGGCCATCGATAAATTCCCGGCTGGACAAAACTGCCCCGCCCAGGATGCGGCCCTGGCCATCCATATGCTTGGTGCCGGAATAGACCACCACGTCGGCGCCGAACTCCTTCGGTCGTTGCAGGACCGGCGTGGAAAAGACATTGTCCACGACCACCCGGGCGCCGACCGCATGGGCCAACTCGCTGACCGCCCTGATATCGATCAGGTCCAAGGTCGGATTGGATGGCGTTTCGAAAAAGACACAGGTGGTGCCATCACGGATTGCAGCCTGCCACTGATCCAGATCGGCGCCGTCGACCAAATTAACCTCGATGCCATAGCGGGGCAGCAACTGGGTCAGGATATAATGGCAGGAACCGAACAAAGCGCGCGAGGCGACCACGTGATCGCCGCATTGCAACTGGCACAACAGGGCGGCGAACACGGCTGACATGCCCGACGCGGTTGCGAAACAGGATTCCGATCCATCCAATTGGGCCAGCCGTTGTTCGAACATAGCGACTGTGGGATTGCCATAGCGGGAATAGATGAAGCCCGGGTCATCGCCCAAAAAACGCGCTTCGGCCTGTTCGGCATTGTCATAGACAAAGCCGGAATTGAGGAACAAGGCTTCGGAAGTTTCGCCGTGAGGCGAGCGATCCAGGCCGCCGCGCACGGCGCGGGTACGTGAACGCCAGCCCGTCATAGGGTCGTCTGTTCGCTCATCGCTCACGATTTTATACTCCTGATGGTTCTGATTTCCGCGCCCACTAGCCCTGGCTCCAGGGCAGGCCGGCAAATTTCCAGCCACCAACCGTGCCCCGGTGACCAGCGGCATCCTTGTCGCCCTCGAAGCCACCCGCAACGTTGTAGCAATTCTTGTAACCGGCTGCCGTCAATTGGATCGCGGCGTCGCGGCTGCGCTGGCCCGAGCGGCAGATCAGGAACACTGCCGCATCCTTTGCAACGCCGGTTTGTTCCATATCCCGCTGAAAGCCCGGATTGCGATCCATGCTGGGGAACGCCTTCCATTCGTTGCGCTGCACTTGTTTACCCAAACTGGAGAGATCCGGCAGGCCGACAAAATTCCATTCCGCCGTGGTCCGCACATCGATCAGTACGGCTTGCGGATCTTCCGACAGCCGCCGCCAGGTCTCCGTGACGTCCACATCACCTGCATAATCCATTTAATGATCCCTCGACTAGGTGCGGGGGTCCCGGAGACAGGTGAATCCCGCATTCAGTTTTCTCCCGACCCGCTCGGCGGCCCACCCGCGATCCCCGGCTGCCGCCCGTGGGCCGGGTACAGGCGGCGCAGTCGATCGACGGATAGGCCATCGGTACAAGCGGATGCACTGGCAATCCGCGTGCGCGGAAGGCGGTTTTTACCAGATCCGGGGTCCAGTTGGCCAGCGGATTTACTTTTACCTGATTGGCCACGAATTCGATGGCCGGCAACGCGGTCCGAACCGCACCGTGAAATCGTTTGCCGCCAGTGATCCAGGCCTGGAACGGGGCCGGGGCGCGCTGCAAGGGTAAGACCCACTGGACCATTGCCTGCAACAGTTCCTGGCCTTTCATTCGTCCAAAACCGACCCGCCAGGCCATGGCCAGACTACGGTCCGCGGCCGACGGGTCGGTGTGAACACCCAGCGGCAAAGTCATGTCGGTCCGCGCCTAGTAGGCCCAATTGGCCGCGCAACCTGCCGTGCCAGGTTCTGTGTTCCGGTGCGCCGCCACCGTCCGCTGGCGCAAGGCGGGGATGGTCGCCGCCCCATCCAGTGCCGGTTGATACCAAAGCGCGAATTCCGCCACCGTGTCGAGGATGGTTTGCGCTTGCCGCTCGGTATTGACGCTGAAGCTATCGAAACCGCAGCGCAGCATAAAGGTCAATTGATCCCGGAGAACCTCGCCTACCGCCCGTAGCTCGCCCTTGAAACCGTGGCGCTGCCGCAAGAGGCGGGCTTGGGAATAGGCCCGGCCGTCGGTGAACTTGGCAAATTCAAGGGCGATCATCGCAAAATAATGGAGATCGGCAGCGACAAGGTCCGGGGTCTGTCCCGGCGCCAGGCGCAGGCCAATGGGGCTACCAAGCGCCAGTATGGCATCCCGGTGTTGTTGCCATACTTCCACACTGACGAGCACCGGGCCCAAGGCGGCCAGGGCTTGCACGTCGGCAAAATCGTCCGTGTCGTGCCAGGTGTCTTCAACCCGCTTACCGTGCTTGATCAGTGGCATAGAGCTTCTCCTTGAAAGGGTCCGGGCCGATCCGTTGATAGGTATCGATGAAGGGTTCGTCTTTCTCCCGTTGTTGCAGATAGACATCCACGATGGTTTCCACCGCATCCGCGATTTGCCATTCGTCGAATGCCGGACCGATGATACTGCCGATGGTGGCATTCTCGTTGGCGACGCCGCCCAGGGTGATCTGGTAAAATTCGGTGCCCTTCTTGTCGACCCCCAGAATGCCGATGTTGGCCACATGATGATGGGCGCAGGCGTTGATGCAGCCGGAAATGTTCAGACTTAGATCGCCAATCGCCCGTTCTCGCGCCAGATCGGAAAAGCGTTCGGAAATCCGCTGGGCGATGGGGATCGAGCGCGCGTTGGCCAGGTTGCAGTAATCCAGACCAGGGCAGGCGATGATGTCGCTGATCCGACCGGCATTGGCGGTGGCCAGATCCCACCTGTCCAGGACCAGCCACAGTGCATATAGATCCGCTTTTGGGATATCCGGTAGGATCAGGTTCTGCTTGTAGCTAACGCGAATCTCGCCGAAGCCGTATTGTTCCGAAAGATCCGCAACCGCGTCCATCTGTGCCGCGCTGGCGTCGCCGGGAATGCCCCCATGGGGCTTTAGCGAGATGGTTGCGATGGCGTATCCCGGCTGTTTATGCGCCTGCACATTGCTCTCCATCCAGGCGGCAAAGTGCGGGTGGGCGTCGATGGCGTTATCCAAAGCCGGACAGTCTTCGGACAGATCATCGTAAGGCGGCGGCGAGAAATAGGCGGCAATGCGGTCCCGCTCCTCGGTCGGTAGATCCAGGGCGCCGTCGCGAATGTGCCGCCATTCCGCCTCAACCAAATCGGCGAAGGCCTCCACACCTACGTTTTGCACCAGGATCTTGATCCGCGCCTTGTAGATATTGTCGCGCCGGCCAAGCTGATTGTAGACGCGCAGGATCGCTTCCAAATAGGACAACAGCTGATCCACGGGCAGGAAGGCGCGGATGGTCTTGGCCATGATCGGGGTGCGTCCCTGGCCGCCGCCCACCATCACCTCGAAGCCCGCCGCCCCGGCATTGTCGAGATGCATGCGCAGACCGATATCGTGGCCACGGGTGACCGCCCGGTCATTGGGCGCTCCGGTCACGGCAATCTTGAACTTGCGCGGCAGGAAGGAGAACTCCGGATGCAGGGTAGACCATTGCCGGATGATTTCAGCATAGGCCCGCGGGTCTTCGATCTCGTCCGCGGCGACGCCGGCCAGGGGATCGGCCGTGGTGTTGCGGATGCAATTGCCCGAAGTCTGGATGGCGTGCATCTCCACCGCCGCCAATTCGGCCAGTATATCCGGCACCTCACCCAGCTTGGGCCAGTTGTATTGGATGTTCTGGCGAGTGGTGAAATGACCATAGCCGCGATCATAGGTGCGGGCGATGTGGGCCAGCTTGCGCATTTGCAGGGCCGAGAGCGTGCCGTAGGGAATTGCGACCCGCAGCATGTAGGCGTGAAGTTGCAGGTACAGACCGTTCATTAGGCGCAAGGGCTTGAATTCATCCTCGCTTAATTCCCCTGAGATACGGCGGGCCACCTGATCACGAAATTGAGTCACACGCTCCGCCACGAAAGCATGGTCGAATTCGTCATAGCGATACATGGATTTATTCCTGGGGCTTATTTCAGGTTCAGATCGGTGCCGACGCTGGGTCCTGTTGTGCGAATGATCTCGCGCCGGCTAAGGGGAACGGGATGGCCGCCATCACGGACAATCTTGAACAGGTAAGGGCCGACGATTTGACCGCTGTCGGCATGATGTTGGGCCCGCGCGAACAGGGTTTCCGCCGACCGTGGATCGTCCGCCGATTGGCAATCCTCGATCCGTTCCGACCATTGGTCCTGGGCCGTCAAATAAACCACGAAACCGTCGGACAAACGATTGGCGGTGATGGCTTGGGTGAGGTTTGTCGACATGGGCGGTGCGTCCTATCCTGGCCTCATCAAGGGCCCACGGAGCATTTCCCCGTGGCGCTTTAGCAATTTTTGACGCGGTTGCAAGCTGCCCAATCAAATTTCCGCGTGTCCGTCAGGGTGGACCAAACCGGTTTCAGGGCGCTTGTCGCGGGTCACGACGGCCGGTTGTATCGGCCTGACTTCACTGCCTGCCCCTGAAGTCCGTAATCATATTTACAGTTTATCGGGTATTTGTCAATAATCCACATAAAAAAAACATATAAAAATATAATAGCATAAAAAATAAGTAAATTATAAACTGCAAACAGCGCGGGCCGACGCGACGCCAAAGACCATGTAGCGGTGGGAGGCCCACATCGGTTAGTATAGGGGCATGCGCATCTTGTTCATCGTCGTCATGCTGAGTTCCCTGGAGGCCCTTGCGGGCCTAACCGCGCGGGCGGCATCCGTACCGGCCGATCCGGCTGGCGTGGTCGAGGTCATCGATGGCGATACGTTGATGGTTGGCGGGCAACGGGTCCGCCTGTATGGGATCGACGCACCAGAGACAGGGCAGTATTGCGCCACCAAACATCAGAAGCCGTTCGATTGTGGCCGCGTGGCGGCCCGGAGCTTGCGATTGTTTCTGGGCGGTGCCGAGGTGCGCTGCAAAGCCCGTAGTCGGTTGCCTGAGGGAACCGTCCTGGCGACGTGCTTTTCCGGCCGCAATGATCTTGCAGCACAGATGGTCGTGGTGGGTTGGGCCTTGGCGGACCCGAGTACGGGTGCCGATTACCGCCGGAGCGAGCTGGCGGCCCGGGCGACCAATGAAGGTTTGTTCAAGGGCAGCTTGTCGCCGCCCTGGGAATGGCGCACGGGAAAACGGGAAATCGCGCCCGGTATACCCTGGAAAGGTACCGGTGTAGCCGACTAACGGCTTACCCTCGATTCGCTGTCCAGGCAGGGTTGCGCAGCGCCGGTAAACTGCGGCCATCGACTTTCATGTGTCTGCCATAGGCATGAACACAGCCCTGACCATCGGGCATCATCTCGACCAGGGTCCAGGTGCCCTGGCGCGAGACGAACAGTTCGACCTGGTTGCCATTGTCCAATTCGGCCTGGGCGATGCGCCCCTCGCCATAGGCGCGGTCCAGATAATTGCTTAAGGTATCGCGGGCAAGACAGCTTACATCCATGAAATCCGGCATGGCCAGGGCCGAGTTCATGCTGGCGGTGGTGATCGGCAGCGCAAGTGCCGCGCTTAGAGCTATGTTCCTCAATGACATGATCGTGCTTTCTGTTGCGGTCGGGTTTGCGCAACGACCGCTCGGTAGCTTCGCTTTTTAGGAGGTAGGCACAAGGCGGCGCGATTAAAAGTCACAAGCTTTCAATTGGACGTGAGCGCCTGATAGGTAAGAAACAGGGCGATTGCGGCGGTAGCCGAGACATTCAGGCTTTCCGTGCCCGCTGCCATGGGCAGATGCACCAGGCTGTCACAGTTGCGCTGGGTTAAATGCCGCAGGCCATCGCCCTCCGCGCCGAGGACCAGGGCAACCCGGCCGGTCAGGGACATCTTGGAAAGGGCCTCGCCTTCACCGGCCGCCAGACCGTGGCGCCAGAAGCCCATGGTGGCCAATTGTTCCAAGGCGCGGGACAAATTGTTGACCCGCACCAGGGGGATGGTTTCCAGAGCGCCGCTGGCGGCCTTGGCCAGCGCACCCCCCTCCGGCGGCGCGTGGCGGTCCTGCATGACCACGCCCAGGGCACCAAAGGCTGCCGCGGAACGTAGAATGGCCCCTATATTGCGCGGGTCGCTGATTTGATCGAGCACCAGGACGACACCATTGCCGCCATCCTCCACCACCAGTGTATCCAACTCGCGGTTAGCAAGCGGGACGACCAATGCTGCGATGCCCTGATGCACCGCGTCCGCCGCCAATAACTCTTCCAAGGCGCGGCGGTCGAAGATTTCCTGTTTTGGCGCATGGCCCGATGGGGGCGGGTCGGCGTCATTGGTACATAACAGCCGTAATACCTGCCGCTCCGGGTTGGCGCAGGCCGCCATCACGGCATGGCGGCCATAAATCCAATAGGGTTCCCGATGGTTGCGGCCGCGCCGGGCCGTCGGACGGTCCGGCCGGCCTTCGCTCCAGCCTTCGTGCCGATCGGCGCCACGGTCGCCGCGGGGCGCGCCGTGGCGCCCGCCATATCTTCCACCTGATCGCTTGCGCCCTGACATGGGACCGCATATAAAGCCGCGCTTGCGGTAATGCAATCGTAACCAGCCCGTTATTGGTCATCCATATAGAGGTGAATGCGAAACCATTGCCGCATAGGGATTTTTACCCTATTGGGCATTGACTTGCGGTGACGAAAGGTACATATCAGCGCACCGTCGAGCGTGGCGGTTTGGCGTGTGCGGAGGGGTGCCTGAGTGGTTAAAAGGGATGGGCTGTAAACCCATTGGCTATGCCTACGTTGGTTCGAATCCAACCCCCTCCACCACTTAACGAGTATCCTGGGTCGCGCGTTGTTGATTGGCTGGATTTGCCGGTGTTGCTGGCATCGGTACTTGCCGGTACCAGGCTAGGGAGTTCGCGGGTGTAGCTCAGTGGTAGAGCCCCAGCCTTCCAAGCTGGTTACGCGGGTTCGATCCCCGCCACCCGCTCCAGCCTGGCAGGGCATGGAAAATTGGCTGGGTGCCAGGTAAGTGCGGTGATAGACGAACGTTAAGGTGCCTAGTGTGGTTGGTCGTTTGAACAGAAGAAGCGGTCGGAGATAAGCGAATGGGTAAGGCAAAATTTCAACGTACGAAGCCGCATTGCAACGTCGGCACGATTGGCCATGTTGACCATGGCAAGACGACGCTGACGGCGGCGATTACGAAGATCCTGGCGGAATCCGGTGGGGCTGTATTCACGGCGTACGATGCCATTGACAAGGCGCCTGAAGAGCGCGCCCGTGGCATCACGATTTCGACGGCGCATGTTGAGTATGAGACGGCGAACCGCCACTACGCGCATGTTGATTGCCCCGGCCACGCTGACTATGTGAAGAACATGATCACGGGTGCGGCGCAGATGGACGGCGCGATCCTGGTTGTTTCGGCGACGGACGGTCCGATGCCGCAGACCCGGGAGCATATCCTTCTGGCGCGCCAGGTGGGTGTGCCTGCGCTGGTTGTTTACATGAACAAGTGCGACCAGGTTGACGATGAAGAGATCCTTGAACTGGTTGAGATGGAAGTGCGCGAGCTTCTGTCGAGCTACGATTTCCCAGGCGATGACATTCCGGTGATCCGTGGTTCGGCGCTGGTGGCGCTGGACGGCGGCGACGAGACCCTGGGCCGGAATTCGATCCTGGAGTTGATGACGGCGGTGGATGAAGCAATTCCGCAGCCTGAGCGTCCGAAGGACATGCCGTTCCTGATGCCGATTGAGGATGTTTTTTCGATTTCGGGCCGTGGCACGGTGGTGACGGGTCGTATTGAGCGTGGTGTGGTGAAGGTCGGCGAAGAGATCGAGATTGTCGGCATCAAGGCGACCTCGAAGACGACGGTGACGGGTGTGGAGATGTTCCGGAAGCTTCTGGATCAGGGCGAGGCTGGTGACAACGTTGGCTGCCTGTTGCGTGGTATTGGCCGTGACGATGTGGAGCGTGGTCAGGTTTTGGCGCATTCGGGGACGATTACGCCGCACACCAAGTTCCAGGCCAGTGCCTATATTCTGACCAAGGACGAGGGCGGCCGTCACACGCCGTTTTTCACCAATTACCGGCCGCAGTTTTACTTCCGGACGACGGATGTGACGGGTGTCGTGACCCTTCCCGAGGGTACGGAAATGGTGATGCCTGGAGACAATATTGAGATGTCGGTTGAGTTGATCGCGCCGATTGCCATGGACGAGGGGCTGCGGTTCGCGATCCGCGAAGGCGGCCGAACGGTTGGCGCCGGCGTCGTCGCCGGTATCCAAGAATAAGCACCATTGTCCTGGCGGTGCCGGGATCGGCGAAGGAGTGTAGCTCAATTGGCAGAGCACCGGTCTCCAAAACCGGGGGTTGTGGGTTCGAGTCCCTCCACTCCTGCCAGAATTGGCTAGCGGCTTTGGCGCTTTCGGATCGGTGGCGAGCACGGCGGATAATCCGGCGGGCCAAACTGGGTCCGAACATTTAGACGGACGAAAGAGCGGATGAGGTAATGGCGAAGGCGAACCCGGCGGAATTTGTCAGGCAGGTACGGCAGGAAACAACCAAGGTGACCTGGCCGTCGCGCAAGGAAACCGGTCTGACCACGGCCATGGTTTTTGTCATGGCTGCCTTGGCGGCGATATTTTTTCTGCTTGCCGACAAGATCATAACCTTTGGCGTGGAATTTCTCCTCGGCCTGGGAGGCTGAATAGATGGCGGTGCGTTGGTATATCGTTCACGTTTATTCTGGCTTTGAAAGCAAGGTGGCCACGTCCATCCGTGAACAGGCCGAAGCCAAGGGCCTGGACGAGGACATAGTCGAGATTATGGTTCCGACCGAGGAAGTGGTGCAAATGCGCCGGGGCCAGAAAGTCAACGCCGAGCGGAAGTTCTTTCCCGGATATGTTCTGGTCAAAATGGAATTGACGGACGAGGCTTATCATCTGATCAACGACACGGCGAAGGTCACCGGATTTCTTGGCACAGGCGGCAAGCCTTCCCCGATTAGCGAAGGTGAAGCGCAACGCGTTATGCGGCAGGTCCAGGAAGGGATTGAGCGGCCGAAACCTTCGATTACCTTCGAGGTTGGCGAGCAGGTGCGGGTCAGCGACGGCCCCTTTGCCTCTTTCAACGGTCTGGTGGAAGAGGTTGACGAGGAACGGGCGCGGCTGAAGGTATCTGTTTCGATCTTTGGCCGGGCGACCCCGGTTGAGTTGGAATACGGTCAGGTGGAAAAGACCTGACTGCCCGCGTGGGAGGCCAGCCATGGCCGTACCACGCACCCTTCGGCGGTGTCCTGTGTTGGGTAGCGCCAGATAAATTCCCGGGGAACCCAGCAAGTTTTGGGGTTCCAGGGGCGAAAGATACAGAAGGATAAAACAATGGCAAAGAAGATCACCGGTTACATCCGCCTGCAAATCCCCGCGGGACAGGCTAATCCATCACCCCCCGTGGGGCCCGCGTTGGGTCAGCGGGGGGTTAATATCATGGAATTCTGCAAAGCCTTCAACGCGGATACGCAAAGCCTCGAAGCCGGCATGCCGATTCCCTGCGTCATCACGGTCTATGGCGATAAAAGCTTCAGCTTCGTCACCAAGACCCCGCCGGCCAGCTTTTTTATCAAGAAGGCCGCCGGTCTGTCCAAGGGCTCCGCGACGCCGGGGCGCGACGTCGCGGCCACGATTACCATGGCCCAGATACGCGAGATTGCGGAAAAAAAGATGGTCGATTTAAATGCTAATGATTTGGATCAGGCCAGCAAGATGATTGCCGGGTCGGCCCGATCGATGGGTATTGAGGTAAGGGGATAATCGCATGGCAAACAAGAACACTAAACGGTTGAAGGTGGTTCGGGCTGGCATTGACCCGGAAACGGCGTACGAATTGGGCGTGGCGGTGAAAATGATTAAGGATGCCGCGACTTCTAAATTTGACGAAACCGTGGAAGTGGCCATGAACCTGAATGTGGACCCCCGTCATGCCGATCAAATGGTGCGCGGCGTGGTGCAATTGCCCAATGGTACGGGTAAATCGGTTCGGATCGCGGTGTTCGCCAAGGATGCCAAGGCGGATGAAGCCAGGGCGGCGGGCGCCGACGTGGTTGGTGCCGAGGACCTGGCGGAAAGGATCCAACAGGGTGAGATCGACTTTGACCGCTGCATTGCCACGCCGGACATGATGGCCGTGGTCGGGCGCCTGGGTAAGGTGCTGGGGCCACGTGGCCTGATGCCAAATCCGAAACTAGGGACGGTGACGCAGGATGTGGCGGCGGCCATAGCGGCGCAAAAAGGCGGCCAGGTAGAGTTCCGCGTTGAAAAAGCCGGGGTTATCCATGCCGGCGTTGGTAAGGCAAGTTTTAGCGAAGGCGCGTTGGAAGCCAACGTCAGGGCTTTGGTCGATGCCGTCGTGCGGGCCAAGCCAAGCGGCGCCAAGGGTACTTATGTCAGGAAGATTGCGGTCAGTTCAACCATGGGGCCTAGCATCAAGGTTGATATCGCGTCGACCAGTCTGTAGTCCATCGTGGTTGCTTGCTTTGCCGCGGATCGGGGCCGCGCGGGGCAATACGTCGGTGTTTCGTGAGTATGTTTTTAGGAGGTTGGCTGCCCGGCCAGTTGTTAGGGCGGCCCAACGCCGGAAAGTGGAGGATCATGCTCGTTCCGAAACTTTCCAACCTGTCCGAGACTGCAGGCGCGAGCGCCCCTAGGGCGCTCGTCTAAGGGCCTATATTCAAGGGTCACCTGTATAGACGGGGGTAGAGGCGGATTTCACGGCATTCGATGCCGTGCGACCAGTTCGAACCCTGGGGCAGGCAAACCGGATCGTGGATTGTTTGACCGGCTGTTTTGCCGCCGCGGTCTAAATTGCAACCGGTCGTGTGCGGATATGGTCCGGGCACGGCCACCGTTAGGGAGCGAAATAGTGGACCGAACGCAAAAGCGTGAGGCGGTGGCGGAACTGAATGCAGTGTTTTCCAACACGTCATCAGTCGTAGTTACCCACTACAGCGGCTTGAATGTTGCCGAGATCAGTGATCTTCGGCGGCAAATGCGGGCTGCTGGCGCTACTTTTAAGGTCACCAAAAATCGGCTGACCAAGCTTGCCCTTGATGGAACTCGATATGCCCCGTTAACTGACCTATTCACCGGGCCGACGGCGATCGCCTATTCAGACGATCCGGTCGCGCCTGCCAAGGTGGCGGTCAACTTCGCCAAGAGCAATGACAAGCTTATCGTTCTTGGCGGCGGCATGGGCGATAGTCAGTTGGATGTCGATGGCGTCAAAGCCTTGGCTTCGCTGCCGTCCCTGGATGAATTACGTGGCAAAATAGTCGGGCTGTTACAGGCCCCCGCAACCAAGCTGGCCGGTGTCATTCAGGCACCTGCTGCGCAATTGGCGCGGGTCCTTGCAGCCCAGGGTTCCAAAGAAGAGGCGGCTTGAACAGTCGCGTATCAGGTTCGAACTAGGAGCTAAAAAGATGGCTAATTTAGAAAAGATTGCAGATGAGTTATCCGGCTTGACCGTCATTGAGGCGGCTGATCTGGCGAAATTGTTGGAAGAGAAATGGGGCGTCTCCGCGGCGGCCCCGGTTGCTATGGCGGCGCCGGTCGCCGATGGCGGTGCTGTGGTCGAAGAGCAGACCGAGTTCGACGTGATTTTGGCCTCGTTTGGGGAGAAGAAAATCAACGTCATCAAGGAAGTCCGGGCGATTACCGGTCTGGGTCTGAAAGAGGCCAAGGATCTGGTCGAATCGGCGCCTAAGGAAATCAAGGAAGGCGTCGCAAAAGACGAGGCCGACAAGATTAAGGCGCAGCTCGAAGGCGCGGGTGCGACCGTCGAGATTAAGTAAACGCTTTGTTCTGGCTGGCTGGCGGGTG
>JAQBYC010000103.1 GCA_027623205.1 Pseudomonadota bacterium
CAGGCTTGGCAGAGAGCCTGGCCTAAACGAAAAGAAACCCTCAAATTCTACAGAGTCGTGTAGTGTGAACTAGAGGCGCTAACACGACTTAAGTTATTGGTTCAATTGCTCTAATTTAAAGATTAATGCACATTTTATATAAATGCGCGCTAATCTTTCAAACGGCGATAGATCTTGTCCAGTCCTCGGTGTTCCTTGTGCAGCAGGGTAATCAGCTTTGGATCAAATTGACTGACGGGATCAATCCGGTCATCCCCCTTCAGCATGATTTTGATGGCCTTTTGATGACTGAAGGCCGGCTTGTAGGGGCGCTCGGAACGCAGGGCGTCATAGATGTCCGCGACGGCGACTATGCGCGCCGACAGCGGTATATCGTCTCCCGCCGTGCCCATCGGATAGCCGCCGCCAGACCATTTTTCATGATGATAAAGGGCAATTTCCGCCGCCATGCCTAGACGCGGGGCCGCATTTAGAATTTGGTGGCCGTAGAGGGGGTGCTTGTCCATCTCGGCCCGCTCGTCGTCGTCCAGTCTACCCTTTTTCTTTAACACGGCGACATCGACGCTCATCTTGCCGACGTCATGCAACTGGGCGGAATAGTGGATTTCATCGCAAAAAGCCTTTGGCATGCCAAATTCACTGGCCAGAAAATAACTGTACTCGTTGACCCGAACAATATGGTTGCCGGTGCCTTCGTCGTGGATTTCCGACGCCCGCGCCAACAGTTGAATGGACAATAAAAACGCTTCCTCGGTCTCTGACTGCAAGGCGATGACTTGTGCCCGCTGATCGGCGAGTTCCTGGTTTCGTTGACGCAGGCGGATGTTTTTCTGCCTGATGTTTTCCAACATGTCCGCCCGTTCGATGTGCGACGCGAGGACATTGGCGATGGGGGTGACCAATTGAATCTGTTGGTCTTCAAAACGCACGGGGCCATCAACGCCGGCAATGCGGCGATTGATCAATTGCACGACGCCGATTGCTTTATCCTGATAATTTTTCAGAGGGAAGCAAAGAACCGACATTGTGTGGTAGTTGGCGATCTCGTTGTCTGGATTGAAGCTGTATGGATTATCCGATGATATATTGTAGACGTCGTCTATGCGGACGACCTCGCCGGAAGATGCGACGAAGCCGGCAATGCTGTGAACAGTGATCGGAACAATAAAATCTCGGCCACCTATGTGGACGGCATCATTTTGCAGACTGATAGGTTCCAACCAACGTTGCGCCCCCTTTTTTCGGACAATAAATATCGTACCTGCTTCGGCGCTGGTCATCAGGCGGCTTTTCAATAGTATCTTATTCATCAGTTGACGCACTGATTGACGCGGTTGCCGCTCCACGAATTCAAGGAATTCAAGCGCTTGATTGGATATCGTCATGTCTTCTACTCGAATCCCTTAAAGATCGATAGCGTGGAAGGCGATGGACGCTAAAGCCGATGCGGCGGATTCTACCGCGACACGCCGTCTCGGTTCAAGCGCAGGGCCGGCCACGGTCATCGCGCCTGGGTGGTCATCGTCCGCTTCATGAACGAACCGATGCCAGACATCACACCATGCGCCGTAGCCGTTCGATGATAAAGTTTTCTTTCTCCAGGATCTCGGACGGGGTCAAACGAAGGACCTGATAACCCAGTCCCGTCATGGCTTCATCATGACGGCGTTCGGCTTCCAATTCATGACCGCCGCGAATGGATTCAAGCGGCGCGGCGATCTCGATATTGTAACGACCACCCAACGGCGATATCAGGTGTACGGCAAGAGTTTGACCGGCGTCCACTACATTGCATTGGAACGCATAGCCCGCATCCTGCAGCATCTGCCGCAATACAGGCCACGGATTAAGTGGAGCGTTGGCGTTCTTGTCGCCGAAGGCATTATCGAACCTGACTTCGAACTCATCCGAGGTCAATGCGCCGTTTTCATCCAAGGTGGGAGGAACTTCGGCAAATTTGGACAGGGTGGCGCAAAGCCCGCCGGTATCCATGCAAACATCCCGGTCACCAACAATATGCAGACCTAGGCGGGCTGCACCCACCACGTCATGATACAGGTTCTCTGCTCCTGCCAGGGCCTGGTTCAAAGCTCCCTGTGCGTCCGGCGCGAGGCCAGGCAACAATACGATGAAATCCACCTGCCGGCCCAGAAACAGCTCCGGTGTGCCGACGGTAACGCGTTCGCGCACATTGTCGGGAAATTTACCACGCTTCAAAATCTCGCGAATCTGCTCCGCCTGACCTCTGATCGAGGTGGCGATACCGACGGATCGACGGGGCAATCCACGGAATATGCCGGCATCAACCCAGGATCGGATTAGTTTTTCCGTTGCCATGATCTCTGTCTGGTTGACGGTGCCATTGTTGATGACGGCCATGCGGCCGGTGACATGATGCCATTGCACACCCAACAAGTTCGCCGGGGCATCGGAACGCAGTTTGCGATAATTCGTCCGCATCACCATTTTATTGTCATAAAATGTGGAGGAAAGAAATTCAGCGATGCGAGGATGAGACCGGAAATGTTCCACCAACTGGTATCGGCGGCCTGATCCCGATAGCAGAGCGGAGAGATTACCCAGGGCCGTCAGGCTGACGGGCGACAGCGTAATTTTTGTGCCGGCATGGGTGAAGGCGCCTTTGGCCTCCCATTCGGGCAACAGGGGGGAAAGGCGCTGCTCATGACGCGCGGCGCCAAAAACGGCGCCTCGTTTGCCGCGATATAATATCGGTATGATAAGGCCAAGTTCACACAGATCCGCTTCATCGATGATGACCAAATCAAAATAGCCGGGTTCCAAAGCTAGGGCCTGTCCGGCATTTTCCAATGTAGTGGTCCAGACCGGCAGTTGTCCCGCCAGAATGCCGACCGCCTGGGCAAGCCGCCGCGATCGATGGGCACGGGTTTCGTTTACATCACCGTCGTTACGGCTATCGGTGAGATCAAAAAACGCATTAACTTGATTTTCCAAAACCGCAGGGTCGTCTTCCAGGCGGTCGGTCCAATAGTCGCGGTAGATCTCCCGGACACCTGAAATTTTGCGGGCCGATTGGTTCAGCGCCTGCAATTCCAAAGTGTGGCAATCCTTGAAGCGCACAAGATGACGGATCGCCTCGTCCCGTTCGGCAATCTTTCGCCGCCATTCGAAATAGCTGCCAAGGGCCTTCAGGGCACCATCGATGCCTGCCAACTGATCTTCGCCGGCCAAGGCCTCGGCTGCTTGTCCGCCGATGATGGGGGGAATTTTGGCAACCGCTCCACTGACGGCCGACAAAAGGCTTTCGCGGCCGCTGTTGCGAGACAACATACCCTTCATCATCTTGCCCAGGCCGGCGCTTTTTTCGCCCCGCATGATGGCGAATTCATCTCGCCACGCCTGCATGACCGCACTGTTGGGACAGGGTGTCAGGCGTAGGGCGGGCGGCAACTGGCCAAGGCCCAGCTCAACCGTTTCCTGGCGGATGATGGCGTTCAAATCATTGACCCGCCCATGAGCGGCACGCAGTGGCTCAATTCCATCTGTATCGGCAACAGGCAGGCGGTCCAATTCCTCCATATCTTTCAGGGTCGGTTTCTCCCGCTGCGGGGCCTTCTTCTCTTCCTTTGACCCTACCCCGTCTGGGTCATCCTCATCATATTCTTCAACCTCCGGCCGCTGTACTTCGCGCAGGGTTTTGACCAGAGCCTCCCTGCTGGCTTGGTTGTCATGACCGTCGCCGACCTGCACCACGGCTGTCATATTCCGGCCCACCCAGGCATTTAGATGCTTGGTCATGGCAGCCACGGTGTCCCGCCGCCGCGCGGCGTAAAGCACGCTCTGCCCATTCATGACCGCTGTCGCGATAAGATTCACCATGGTGGCCATCTGCCCGGTTCCGGGCGGTGCGGCAACAACGATTAGTTGATGGTGCATGCCGGCCCGGACCGTTTGGTTCTGGCTATAACCGAGGCGGTGCATATCGAACACCATGGGGCCGTCCAGATGCGGCTGTGGGTCTTCGCCGGGCGCCTCGGGGTCACTGGTTTCGCTCCCGGCATTTTGGATGCCGCCCAGGGCGGTGCCTGCCATGAATGGCTGGACTTCCGCATTGCCCAACGCATTCAAATTGCGCAGCAGGGTAGAAATGGAAGGCGGCATGGTGGCCGACGCCAAGACCGGCCGATTGCGCCATTGCATGCGCCCCAATGACCCGCAAGGCATGATCTCGTCGAGGATGTGCGGATCGAACCGTCTTTCATTCAGATTCAAACGTTTGGCGATCACGGCCAGCTTTTCCGCGAACGGCATGGCGGGATCGGCAAGTTGGTGGGCCAGGCCTTGAATCTGTAGCGGCTCCATGCCCTGGTCGCGTAAGAGCGCGCAATTGACCTTCAGATAGCCTTCGGGATCCGGGCAGAGTTCGCCGCCGTCAATTTTGACGCGCATCAGGAATAACGGCCTGATCGAGCCGTCGGCATACTGCAGATAGGGATAGCCGTAGCAAAGCAGCGATGAGCCAAAGGCGGCTAGAAACTGCTTGATGCTGTCGTCATCGTCCGGCAGAGGCGCGGCCTGATTGCCGTTGCTAAAGATGCATTCCGCCGCAACAGGTATTTCCACATAGGCGGGCACGCCCAGGGCCGCGGGCACGCGCAATTCGTGCAATTGCTCTTCTTCCGCCGCCCAACGGCACGAACGCATCAAGCCCGAAAGATCTACAGCTGGCGCGGTCTCGCGATCCGCCAGGGCAGGTTCTGTTGACCTGGCGTCGTTGTTGGTTTCTGCCTGGCGCGCAGGCTGTGCCATTTTGTGATCCCGGATAGGTCTTTTGCCTGATGGAAGACGGTCTGGAAACAGTCGGTTCCGGGAGTAATGCTAGGTGAATTCGGATAACTTTTGGTTAATATCAAGGACCATTGGTACAATTGGAACGCAATAAGCCGGCGCCTTGGGAGGCGCCGGCCTATCACGATGGACGATCATCGATGTTTTATTTTGCCGCCTCTTTCAGATAGGCAATCAAGTCATCCCGATCGGATTGTTTCTTGAGCCCTGGAAAGGCCATTTTTGTCTTCGGCACCAATTTCTTAGGATTGTTCAGGTATTCGTCCAGCATAGCTGCATCCCAGACGATCCCCGATTCCATCATCGCGCCGGAATACTTATAACCCGCGGTCTCTCCCGCCTTGCGGCCCATGATACCATGCAAGTTTGGCCCGACCTTGTTCTTCCCGCCTGCCTCGACGGTATGACAAGCTTTGCATTTCTTGAATACTTTTTCGCCTTTTTTGACATCGGCGGCATTGGCCGCATTGAAAGTCAAAGTCATGGCGATGGCGGCTAAAACGACAGGCAAACGAAACTTTCGCATATGGATCTCCTTACGGCGTAATGGACAATAATACCTGGTGGCATGGGCCACGCTGACCCTTTCCTAGCACAGGCTTTCCCAACTTGGTAGCGGCGGATCGTCGCGCCGTGGCGGGCCAAATTCGGTTGCCTACCTGCAGCCCTTGCAGTGGCTGACGGGCAGATCGCGGCGCAGCCATCCGCCCCCCTCGGCATTGCCCAGCATGCCTTCGCTGATATCCATGACCTGGGTATAGCCTGTTTCATGGAGTAGCCGGCTGGCATGCTTGGAGCGGACGCCGGCGGCGCAGATCAAGGCAATGGGTTTGGTTTTGTCTCCCTTGGTCAGTTTGGCGATACGTTTAAGAAACGCTTCCGTGCCCCGGCCAAAGCGGATCGTCGCGCGTTTCGCGCCAGTCGGAATGCCTGTTTTCTGCCATTCATCGGGGCGACGGATATCGATGATCATGATACGGCCATCGCGGGCCATCTCCAGGGCCCGCCCTGGCATAATGATCTGTTGCGCCATGACCTCGTTCGCACTTGCCGCCAGGGCCACGAGCGTCATCAGGGCCACGGCGGCCATGGCGGCAACGGCGGGGGCCAATCCGGCAACTGACGGGACGGATATAAATCGTCGCCAAGGAACCATCATACATCTATTCCTATCCTGTTGGGGTTGCACAATAGCGCCAATTCCCCGCCCTGGCTCTTCATCATGGCATCAATATCATGTGATTTGTCAACTGGCCCGGATGCCAAAAAGGGCAGCTATTGACGCAAGTCATGTTACTTGGCTAAATCGTTGTCATATATACAGTTGTTGGGGGGGGGGGTGTTCAGTGGTGAACGTCAGGCCCGAACGTGGATAGGTTTAGCGGAGAGGAAGCTAGCATGCGCGCGAAAGACATCATGACCACGGACGTCGCCACCGTCGCCCCGGATACGGCCATAGCGGACATTGCGAAATTATTGATGGACAACAAGATCAGCGGGGTACCCGTGGTCAATGCCGCTGGAGAGACCGTGGGCATGGTCAGCGAGGGCGATCTGTTACAGCAGGTTGGTCTGGCCGGCGAAGTGCGTCGGTCCTGGTGGCTGCGCCTTGTTTCGTCGCCGGAGCAGGATGCCAAGGATTTTGTGAAAAGCCATGGCCGCTGCGCCGCGGATATTATGACCACCGATCTGGTCAGCGTCACCGAAGATACCACCGCGGCGGAGATCGCCCGGCTGTTGGAGGAACGGCGGATCAAACGGGTGCCTGTCCTGCGTGGTGGCGCCTTGGTCGGCATTGTCTCGCGCGGCAATTTGCTGCATGCCTTGGCGGGCCACCGCAACGACGGTCCCGCCGCGCCAAGCGCCGATGACCGCACCATTCGCCAAGAGGTGTCTCAGGCCCTGCAGGGCAAGGGATGGACCAGCCATGGCGCGACCAATGTCATTGTCACCGATGGTGTGGTAGAGCTTTGGGGCTGGGTTGAAACCGAGGTCGAACGCAAGGCGATGCTGCTGGCGGCCCAGGAAATCCCTGGTGTAAAGAAGGTTATCGATCACCTGGGTGCGGTGCCGCCCGGCACCTAGCCGGACCGATATTGCCCCGGCGTTGTTGCCGAATTCTCGAAAACGGTTTATGGAGACCGAATGCAGCAGCAACGCAGTGAAATCAAGAAGGCGCCGCGTAAGGATCGAAAACGCGACAGGGGAAGTTCCGAACCTATCGTGGCCTATAACTCCAGGATCAAACTGGGCATCTTGGCGACGCCTTGCCTCGTGGCCACGGTTGCGTCGGCCTATGCCGCGTTGAACGGTATAAATCTGATCGGCGGCGGTACGGGTATGCATTTAGCCGCCGCCGCCATAGGTGGATTAACCGCCTTTACATTACTGCAGATGGCATTCGATAGAACGCCTGTCTTGATCATTGATGATGAAGGTATTCGCTGCCGCAGGCCCGATGTGGGATTAATCCCCTGGCGCGCCGTTGTGGGACTGGGTACTTCAAAGGCGACATTGCTGCGCAAGGTTTTGATGATCTCCGTGGATGACGCGGAATTGGACGAAAAAGCGGCCCGTCATATGCGCCGGCGGGTGGGCCTGTTCGCGGCCTTTTCCCCGCAAGTGGCTAAATTCGAAGGCCAAATGACGGGCTGGCCGTCAATTCATGTGCCCATTTCCTATTTCGCCCTGTCCAGCGGCCAGTTGGAAAAACTGCTGGCGGAAAAAATACAATTCCACGGCAAAAAGGCCTAATTCAGAGAAACTGATTAGAGTATGTTTCTTCTAGACATGCTCGGACTCTTAAGAAAAGAGCAATTGAACCAATCACGTGGATCGCCAAAGCAAACCCAAGTGATTGGTTCAATTGCTCCAAAAGCCGATGGATAGGGAGCCCGCAAAGAAAAAAGCCCCCGGACGGGATCGCCGGGGGCTTTGTAGTGATGTTCTGCCGCTGGGCGGGATTATCAACCTTTCCCGGCCTTCGCGATTTTTTTCATGTCGGTTTCCTGCTCTTCCAGAACCATGCGCTTATAGCCTTCGACGCCCCCGCCCTGGTCTTCGGGCCATTCCAGGGTCATCAATTCGAACCGCAGGTTTTTCGGCCCGAACAGCACCAAAATGCTTTGCAGCCAGACGGCGATGCCAGATATCAAGGCGATGATCAGGCCGATGCCCAGAACCGTCTTGATGATCCAGCGATGGCTCATCCCCACCAGGGACGGTGAAATCTCGTTTGTGATGAAGGAGTCATAGGTGAAGACGTAGCAGAAATAGATCACCACGATAGTATAGGGGATCATGAAAAACGTGGTGCCGATGAACTCGATAAATGCCTGCGCCCTGGTTTGCATATGCATACGCAACAGATCGACCCGGACATGACGGTTGCGGGTAAAGCCATAGCCAAGAACCAACGCGAACAGCGCCGTATGCATATGCCATTCCAGTTCCTGCAGCATGGTGGATCGGAACATGAGGCTGACATTTTCGACCAGCCAAAGCTGCGCGTCGAACCAGGTGCCGGTCAGTTTGCGGCCAAACACATCCAACATGGTGAACAAAATCAGGGGCAGGATGAAATAGGCGCCCCGTTGGCCAAAAAACTCCACGAAGGTCTTCAGCTTGTAGGAGAGCAGCACCAGGGGATGGGAGCTCATCTCGTGGCGGGCAATCGTCGTTTCAGTCATCACACAATCTCCAATCTACGCGTAGACAAGGCCCGGCAGCCACAACGAGATCTGCGGCCAAATCAGCACCATGATCACCCCGAGCAGTTGGATGAGCACGAACGGTATGATGCCCAGATAGATATTCTTAATATCCACCTCTTTCGGCGCGATGCCTTTCATATAGAACAGGGCAAAGCCAAACGGCGGGGTCAGGAACGATGTTTGCAGATTTATGGCCACCAAAACCGTGAACCAGTAAACGACTTCTTCGTCCGCGACATGACCGGCAAAGTCCAGATTGGCAACCAACGGCGCGAACACCGGCAGGACGATCAAGGTGATTTCCACCCAATCCAGGAAGAAGCCCAGGAAGAACACGATGGCCATGATCAGGAACAGCAGACCCCAGGAACCAAGTCCGGCATGCAAAATCAACTCTTCCACCACATCATCACCGCCCAGCGAGCGGAAGACGTAGGCAAAGCAGGTGGCGGACATGACGATGAAAAAGATCATCGCTATGGTCAGGCCGGATGATTGGCAGACGCCCTTCACCACGTCCCACTTCAAGGTGCCTTTGAAGGAAGCGATAACCATCGCGCCAAAGGCGCCCACCGCACCGGCTTCCGACGGGGTGGCCCAGCCCAGCAGGATCGAACCCTTGATGAAGGCGATCAGGACCACCGGCGGGAAAAAGCCCCGCACCAGCAATGGCCCCAATTCATTGGACGGCACGTATAACAATTCCCGGGGCAGCGGCGGCGCGATGCTGGGCTTCACGGTGGCCCAACTCGTCACGAAAACCAGGTACATGGCGGCCAGCACCAAGCCGGGGATGACCGCCGACATGAACAATGTGCCGACCGAAATGGACAGCAGATCGGCCATGATGATCAGCATGATGGACGGCGGGATTAAGATGCCCAAGGTGCCGGAAGCCGCGATGACGCCGGTTGCCAGGGTTTGATGATAGCCTTGGCGCAACATCACCGGCAGGGCCAACGCGGTCATCATGGTGACCGAAGCGCCGATAATGCCGGTCATGGCCGCCAGGATGGTGCCCATGACGGTCACGGCCAGGGCCAGCGCGCCCGGCACGCGGCGCAGCAACACCTGGCAACAATACAGCATCTCGTTGGCGATACCGCTGCGTTCCATCATGGTGCCCATGAAAACGAACGTGGGAACGGCCACCAGAACCAGGTTTTCCGCCGCCATGCCCCAAATACGCGGCATGAAATTGAAATATTCAATTAGCTTGAAATCCCCCACGGCATGCCCGATCAGGCCAAAGCCAATGGCCAAGCCACCGAGAATGAAGGCCACCGGATAGCCAGTGAACAACAGGGCAGCCAGACTCAAAAACATAATTATCGGCAGATATTCAACAAAAAATTCCATAGTCCAGTTTCCGTTGCGGCGCTTGCTGGCCGGTTACTCAAGTTCCATCAGGATTAGTGCCGCTAAATGCCTGTGGGGCCTTGTTAAGGCCGCCTTGCTGAAACCAGTTTGCAAGGGCGGCAACCGCGGCGCGGTTCTTATTATTGGGTCGTCAATATTACTGGGCCCCGGCAATCCCGGGGCCCAGCATTATCATGGTCTTGACATTTCAAGGTCAAACCCGGCGATTACTTGAGATAGCCGTGATCTTTCCAGATCTGGTACTTGGCACGGAAGCTGGAATAGCTTGCGTGCACTTCCTTGAAAAGAGGATCTTTAGCTGATTCCTCGACGACGACTTCGTCCCAGGCTTTGCTCATCTTGGCCAAGTCTTCATCTGACCAGCGCACCGAGACGACGCCCTTGGCTTTCAGCTTTTCCATGGCTTCGAACTGCTTGGCTTCCGAACGGGTGTTCGACCAGGTGACGGAGTCGCCACAGCCGCCTTTCATGATGGCCTGTTGCTGTTTTGACAGCCCATCCCAGCCCTTTTTGTTCATCAGCAGTTCGCCGACGGAGGCCTGTTGATGCCAGCCGGGGAAGTAGTTGAACTTGGCGATCTGATAAAAGCCAAGATCGTAGTCAATCGAAGGCATGGAGAATTCGGTCGCATCGATCACGCCGCGTTCCAGCGCCGGATAGATATCGGCACCCGCCAGCAACTGGGTGGATACGCCAAGTTTGCTCATAACGACGGCGCCCAGTCCGAAGAAGCGCATTTTCAGGCCCTTCAGCTCATCGACCGAGTTGTACCGCTTGCGGAACCAGCCCGAAGTTTCCGGCGCGATAAGGGAGCAATGCAAACCATGCACGCCGTTTTCATGATACAGGCGGTCATAGATCTGATCGCCGCCGCCATATTCCAGCCAGGCCAGGAATTCGCCCCCACGTGGGCCGAACGGCACGGCCGTATAGAACGATAGGGCGGGGAATTTGCCCACATGATAACCGGCGGTGCCCCACATGGCATCGATGGACCCGGCCTTGACCGCGTCCCAACCCTGCAGGGTCGGCACCAACGAGCCAGGCTCGAAGAATTTAATCTTCATGGCGCCGGCCGACATGTCGTCGATAATGTCTTCATAACGCCGAGCCACCTCGCCGATGATCGACAACTTGGAGCCGAAAGCGCTTTGCATTTTCCATTTCAGTTTCTCAACCGCATTTGCGGAAGTCGAAACGCCGGCCACCAATGTCAATGACACTGCGGCAGCCGTAGATAGTTTAAGTAGTGATTTAAGTCCCACGATAGCCTCCCTGAACATTTCCGTAGGTTGAAGTCCGGCACATTACAGTGTTGTTGGGGCCGCTACGTCAACGTCTAAATTTACGAATTGGTAACATTTTGGACAATAGGCCCCGGAATCAGTCGCTTTCAGAGGTAATTTTGCGGCTCGCGAAGAGCAATCCACAACGGCGAATGCCGTGGTTAAGCCGTACGGATGGAGAAATCGGAAGATCATTCGCCGTGCGGCTGGCGCCTGGCGGCATGAGGCCGCGCCATCAAATCGAGATGAGTCCGGTTTGAAATCCCAGCCGGCTCAGGCGGCGATGAGCGCAAGGAAAATCAATAGCTGACCGCTGTAATAAGCCGCCCAGGTCAACTCGCCACCGAGAGGGAAGTCGCGCTTGAAACGGCGAACGGCGATGCAGAAATCGGAAAACATGAACAACAGGGCCCCCGGCACCAGGACGGGGGCAGGATAGGCCGACAACAGCGCCGTGACCGTCATGGCCACGATGACAAGGGTATAGGCCAATACCGCTGGCCGCATTTCGCCCAGATCGGGATATAGCCAGACCAACAGGGCCAGCCCCGCGAATGTGATTGCCACGGCGCCCGCAAAACTCCCTGGCAGGGGCGACCAGGCCAGGGCGAAAATGCCGATGTAGACCAGATGGGCGCATAAAAATGCAATCAGGCCGCGGCGAAAATGGCGGTCCCCACCCAGCGCCAGGAACCAATCCCCCATGGCGGATAAGGCCAGCGCAAGGGCCAACCAGGGTTGGACCGGCCAGGCCACGGCCGCCAACAGGGCGCAACCCAGGGCCTTGATCACCGCGCTGCCCGGATAAGGCGCCCGGTGCCGGGTCAGCAGAAACAATAGCGCGGCCGTGAGTGAGGGTAACAGAACCAGCCCTGGATCGGACATTGCTCGACGTCGCTTAAATACCGTGCAGGGCCGGGATCACGCGCGCGGCGAACAGGCGCATGCTGGCCTGGGTTTTCTCGCGACCCATACAGCCAAAATCCATCATCAGCGCCACATGGCCGATGCCCATAGCGTGCATTTCACGCAGTCGCCGGATACAGGTGTCGACACCGCCCATCAGGCAATAGCGCCGTTGGGTGATCTCGTCCCAACCGGCGGATTTGCCGTAGAGCCGGGTGCGGACGTAGTAGTCGAATGGCTCTTCGGCGTCTCTCCGGGCATCGGCGTCGGTATCGGCGCAATAGGCATGGAAGGCAAAGCAGATGGGCGGCGCGGGCGTGGCCGCCCCCGATTCGGCCCAGCCGCGCGCATAGTCCGCCACCATTTCGCCCAATTCGTCCAATTCATCGACGCTGGCATAGGGGATGCCCAACATCGGATAACCCTGCCGGCCGATGAAATAGGCCGATTCCCGCCGTAACGCCGCCATGTAGATAGGTGGATGAGGCTTTTGTAGCGGCAGAACATTGATCGCGAGGTTGTCCAGTTGATTGAACTCACTTCGCAAGGAAACCGTCTCGCCCGCGAAGGCGCGACGCAACACGTCCAGGTTCTCGTCGAAATGTTCGCGCTTGGTGGCGCCCGCAACGGCAAAGCCTTGGAACTCGTGGGTCAGATAGCCCGACCCGACGCCGAGAAGCAGCCGGCCCTGGGACAACACGTCAACCATGGCGTAATCTTCCGCCACCGATAGGGGATGATGGAAGGGCAGCACGCTGACCGCCACACCCAGGCCAATACGGCTGGTCCGCTGCGAGGCCGCCGCCAGGAACACCGCCGGGTTCGGCACCGAACCGTATTCGTGGAAATGATGTTCTGCCAGCCAATAGTTCTCGTAACCCAACGCCTCCGCCAGCACGATGTGATCCAGGGTTTCGCCGTAATGGCTGGCCACGCTGCGGTTCTCTTTGGGATAATGGTCGTGCACCGAAAACATTGAATAACGCATACGCTGAAAATCCCTTGGTCAAATGTTTCGTCTGCTAGCCGGCCTTCAGGCCATATTTGGCGCCCCAGCCCAGGCCGGCGCGGGTACTGGCGCGGGGCTTATATTCGCAACCGATCCAGCCGTCGTAACCGGCGGCATCAATGGCGTCGAACAGATAGGGGAAATTGATCTCGCCTTCGTCCGGTTCCCGGCGGTCGGGCGGATTGGCAACCTGTACATGGCCGATATCGGGCAGGCAGTCGGCGAAGCGGCGGACCAGATCGCCTTCCATGATCTGCACGTGATAGACATCGAACTGCAGGCGTAAATTGGGTTTTGCCAATTCCGCCATGATACCGCGCGCCTGGCCGGTGGTTTGTAGAAACATGCCCGGCACATCCCGCTTGCCGTTGATCGGTTCCATCATCAGGTTCAGACCTAAAGGCGCCAATTGATCCGCGGCCCAGGCCAGATTTTCACGGTAGGTGTCTTCATAGGCGATACGTTCCGCCCCCGCGTCGGGGGCCAGGCCGGCCACGGAATGAATGTTCCCACAGCCCAGTGCCTGTGCATATTCGATGGCCTGGCCGATGCCGTCACGGTATTCCTGCTTACGGTCCGGCAGGCAGGTCAGACCCCGTTCGCCCCCCGCCCAGTCGCCGGCCGGCATATTGATCAGCACCAATTCGAGCTTGGCGGCGCCCAGGCAATCGGACAACTCGTCCGCGCTCCGGACATAGGGAAACAGGCTTTCCACCCCCTTGAAGCCAGCGTCGGCGGCAGCGGCAAAGCGGGCAGGAAATTCCATTTCGGTAAATAGCATGGTCAGATTGGCGGCGAATTTCAGCATGGGCGCTCCCCGGCACGTCACAACATATCAAATTGGCATCGAACTGGCACAGTTTGTCATCAAGAGAGCCAGCTTCACAAGCCGACATCCTTCGGCGGAGGTCTTGCCGGGCGGGCTGGTGCATGCCACGCTCGCGCATGGCGGATTGGAAATGCCGACACGATAGCGAGCGCCCATGGCGGACGGTTGGTTAAAAGTGGCAACAGAGGTTGACGGTGCCGTGCGGTTGCAGGCGGGCGGGCATTGGGATGCCCGCAATGTGACACGGCTGGATCAGCATCTTCGCGGCCTGCAACCCACCAACGGTGCGGCGGTCATTCTTGATCTGGCCCAGGTGGAACGATTGGATACCGCCGGGGCCTGGCTGTTGTACCGCACCCGCAGGCAGGTCCGGGCGCGCGGCGGGCAGGCCGATTATGCCGGCCTGACGCCGGCCCATGAGGCGATGCTGGATCAGGTCGCAGCGAACGACCGGCCGGTCGAGATGGAGCCGCCGCGCCAACCGGCACTGCTGGCTGTGCTGGGCCGCGTTGGCGATGGCACGGTCGATGTGATGATCGAGGCACGGCAACAGATAGGCTTTCTGGGCCTGTTGTTGGTAACCCTGGCGGGCACGCTGCGCCATCCCCGTCGGTTGCGGCTTGTCCCATTGGTCTATCACATGGAGAAGGTGGGCTTTAATGCCCTGCCCATCGTTGGTCTGATTTCGTTTTTGATTGGCGTCGTCCTGGCTTATCAGGGAGCGGCGCAACTGCAGCGTTTTGGCGCCGAAATATTCGTGGTCAATCTGATTGCTGTCTCGGTCCTGCGCGAGATTGCCATTCTGTTGACCGCTATCGTCGTGGCCGGCCGTTCAGGCAGCGCTTTCACGGCCGAGATCGGCTCGATGGTCGTGAACGAAGAGGTGGACGCCATGCGCACGCTGGGCCTTGACCCCATGGAAGTGCTGGTGCTACCCCGCGTTCTGGCACTGGTCCTTACTCTACCGCTGCTGGCCTTCTTCGCCGATATGATGGGTCTGTTCGGTGGCATGTTGATGTGTTGGGGGGTTTTGGAAATTTCCCCGGCCCTGTTCCTTGAACGGCTGCAGGACGCGGTTTCGCCATGGTCGTTCTGGGTGGGTATCATCAAGGCGCCGTTTTTCGCATTTCTGATTGCCATGGTGGGTTGTTTGGAAGGGTTGCGCGTTACGCGCAGTGCCGAAAGTGTCGGCCAGCAAACCACCCGCTCCGTGGTCACGGGAATTTTCCTGGTCATCGTGGTCGATGCGATGTTTTCGATCTTTTTTGCCGCCGTGGGCGTTTAGACGATGGCAGAGCCGCAGGATCCGATCATCCGGGTACGGGGCCTGCGAACCCAGTTCGGCGACCAGGTCGTCCACCAGGATCTGGACCTGGATGTCCGCGGCGGCGAGATTTTGGGCATTGTCGGCGGTTCCGGCACCGGCAAGTCGGTGCTGTTGCGCACGATTATCGGCCTGAACCGGCCGGCCGCCGGCCGCATCGAGGTGTTTGGCAAGGACTTGGCCGCGGTTACGCCTGCCGAACGACTGGCGGTGGAACAGCGTTGGGGCGTGTTGTTTCAGGACGGCGCCCTGTTCTCGTCGTTGACCGTGGCGCAGAATATCGAAGTGCCCATGAAGGAGCATTTGGACATGCCGGCCCGGTTGCGGGACGAGATCGCGGCGCTGAAAATTGCCATGGTTGGACTGCCGCCGGAGGCGGGATCGAAATATCCGTCCGAACTATCGGGCGGCATGCGCAAACGGGCCGGTCTGGCCCGCAGCTTGGCCCTGGACCCGGACCTGATCTTCCTGGACGAACCGACCTCCGGTCTGGACCCCATCGGCGCGGCCAACTTCGATCAATTGATCCGGCGGTTGCAGATCAATCTGGGCCTGACCGTGTTCATGGTCACCCACGATCTGGACAGTCTGCACGCCATTTGTGACCGCATCGCATTGCTGGCAGAGAAGCATATACTGGTCATCGGGCGGATGGCGGATATGCTGCGTCACGAGCATCCCTGGGTGCATGAGTATTTTCACGGCCCGCGGGCGCGTGCGGCGCGGCCAAACAATGAAGAAGCTGGCGGCTGAGAATGGAAACCAGAGCTAATCATGCGGTGATAGGGGCGTTTGTGCTGGCGATCGTCATCGGCTTGTTCGGCTTCGTGTTGTGGCTGACGAAAATCGAGATCGATCAGGAATTCACCTATTACCGTGTCACCTTTGACGAGGCCGTTTCGGGCCTGTCGCTTGGCGGCGACGTGCGTTACAGCGGTATTCCGGTCGGCACGGTGACGGTGATTGAAATTGCCCCTGACGATCCCAGCCAGGTGCGGGTCACCTTGGAAGTAAAACGCGGCACGCCGGTGCGGGCCGATACGGTGGCGAAACTGGAGCTGCAAGGCATCACCGGCGTTGCGTACGTGCAGTTGCGCGGCGGCACGGTCGAGGCCGGGGCGCCAAAACCGGGACCGAATGGCGAACCAGCCACGCTAGGTTCGGAACGATCGGCCATTCAGGCCTTCTTCGCCGGCGCGCCTGAACTAATCAGCCGGGCCGTTGTTTTGGTTGATGCGGTGACGAAGCTGGTCAACGAGGACAACCGTGCCGCATTCGGTCATGTTCTCGCCAATGTCGACGATTTAAGCGGGCGTCTGGCGCGGCGCGGGCCCGAACTGGAGAAGATGCTGAGCGATTTGCAGCAAATTGCCGGCCGCGGCAACGAATTGATGGGCCGGTTGAACGACCTGTTGGATCACACCGAGGCCACATTGTCGGTGGCGCGGGGCGCGTTGAGCACCGCCGATGGCTTGATGGACGGTGACGTGCGCCGGACCCTGGCGGATTTGCGCACCGCCTCGCAGCAGTTCCAGGCCGTTGGCCGGGACCTGCAAACCTTGGTGGCGGACAACCGCCAGGGGATGACGGCTTTTTCCAATGATGGCTTGTTGGAATTGACCCGGTTCCTGGAAGAAGCGCGGGTGTTGATCGCCGCCGCCGCCCGGCTGATCGAGAATTTGGAAAGCGATCCGGCGCAGTTCCTGTTCGGCGATCAGCAGAAGGGCTTCGAGGCGAAATGATGGCAATTGCGCTGACAATGTCGAGAGAAAGGTGGCTGGCCTGGCTTTGTTTCATGCCACTGGCGATGGCACTGGTGGGCTGTGAAGGCCTGCTGCCAAATGTTGGCGGCCCGCCGCCAAACCTCTATACCTTAACGCCGAAGAGCTCCTTCGCCAAAAGTCTGCCGCAGGTTAACTGGCAATTGGTGGTGGAGGAGCCGGTTGCTTCCGGCGGCTTGAATGTCGACCGCATCGCCCTGCGCGGCACGCCGACGGAATTGAAGTATTTCGCCCGGGCCCGCTGGACCGAACGGGCCCCGCGCATGGTCCAAACCCTGCTGGTGGAAAGTTTCGAGAATAGCGGCGCCATTTTGGCGGTTGGCCGCAAGGCCATTGGTCTGCGCTCCGACTTCAATTTGAAAACGGATCTGCGGGAGTTCCAGGCGGAATACTTTGGCAGCGATGGCATCCCCACCATACGGGTGCGTCTGAATGCCAAGCTGGTCAAGCAGCCTTTGCGCGCCATCGTTGCCTCGCAGACCTTCGAAAGCGTCATTAAATCCGGTGGCAAGGATATGGACCAGGTGATTCTGGCCTTTGATAAAGCGCTGGGCAGAGTCCTGCGCCATACGGTGGAATGGACCCTGAGCCAGCCGAGGGGTTAGCCTGGAAATTTTTTCTGGAAACGCCTAGACCATTTTCGAGATTGACTTACCCACCCGCTCCCCCTCCCGACCACCCATTGATCATAATCCTGTG
>JAQBYC010000226.1 GCA_027623205.1 Pseudomonadota bacterium
AAAATCCTATGGGTGGTCGGGAGGGGGAGCGGGTGGGTAAGTCAACCTCGAAAATGGTCTAGAGATCCAAATCCGAATGCCCAGGATGGCAATCGGGGCGGCGTCCTAAAGTCCAGGCGAACTTGCGGTCTGCTTCGGCGATTGGATGTTCGTTTATGCTGGCAATGCGACGGCGCATAAGGCCACTGTCGAGAAAAATCTGACAGCAGTGCCATTGTGATCACGCGATCGGTCCGAACGACTCCCTGTGGATGTGATCGGAAGGAACTCCACGGTTCTCAAGGTCCGTCTGGATACTGGCCATGAAGTGAACCGGACCGCACATTAAGTAATGGGCTTCGAGATCGCCCGCGAGGCTGGCGAGCAGGACACCGTCCACACGGCCTTCGCGGTTGTAATCCACCGCAAACTTGTCCTCGGCGTCCGGCTGACTATAGGAAATATGAACCTGAATGCCCGGCCGCCTCGCCGCGAGCACGCGGACCTCGTCGGCTAGTGGATGGTGACGTCCGTTACGCGCACCGTGAACGAACCAGACCGGGCGATCGCCGCCCTCAGAGGCCAGAGTGTAAAGCATACTTACCATTGGCGTGACGCCAACGCCGGCGCTTACGAGAACGACAGGGCAGCCGCTACACGGCAGCACAAACTCACCGGCGGGTTTTCTTGTCTCTATTATCTCTCCCGGTTCGACGTGATCGTGCAAGTGATTTGATGCGGCACCCTTGGGCTGCCGCTTGACGCTAATCCGGTAACGATCCTGACCTGGCTGGCCGGAGAGAGAATAGGTACGGCGAACCGGTTCCTTGAACCTCGGCACCTTAAGCTCGATCGGCAGGTGCTGGCCAGCCTCGAAGGCGGGCAGTTGGCCGCCATCCCGTGCCTCGAAAACAAAAGAGGTCACATCTTCGCTTTCCCGGATTTTGTCAAGCAGGCGCAGAGAACGCACTGATTGCGCGTCCGCCTCCCATCGCAGGGGCACCGCGGCAGGCAGTTCGATAATTTCTTCGATGTCAAAGATCACTAGGCGTCGGGCGCCAAGAATGCGCGTCACGGCGTCCGAGTCCCAATCAATGGTCGCCCGACCA
Organism: Pseudomonadota bacterium; assembly: GCA_027623205.1. GTDB lineage: Bacteria > Pseudomonadota > Alphaproteobacteria. Next base: position 1,089 of record JAQBYC010000226.1, read on the forward strand.
GTGAGTTGCAGTAAGCTTCCTGTCTCGAAATTTACGAATAGCAACCCCGCACGAGGATCGAGAACGATGTTGCCGATGGTATTGAAGTGGTTGTTGCCCGCATAGTCAGGGAACACCAGACGCGTGGCGCCAGCAGCCCGAATGAAGCCTCGTTCCCCGCCCCGGTGCGAGGCGTCCATGCCAAATGCCGCGCTTTCACCTTGATCGCGGTGGCCGCTTGCTATGAAGAATGTGTCGGCCGACCCGATCCATTCGCGCTGCGACGGCGTGAGATGGTTGTGTTTCAGGGCGGGTCCCGGTTGATGGTCTTCGACCAATCGCCAGGCGCGCTCGCGAATGTATTGCGGGCAGTTGCCGAAGGCTTGCACCACGCCGCAGTTGATGGCTTCGGAACCTGCGTTATCTCGTATGCGGCCATTGACCCGGTTGCGCCGGCGGGTGGAAAGTTCAATGCCGAGAATACCGATGTCTGCGCCCGGCACGAAAGCCTCGCCGAGCGCATCACCGGGAACGGGCGTTCCTTCGATAACGAGGGACTTTGGGTCGGGTGAGGTTGCGAAGCCTTCCGGCCCGGTCAGCAACGTTACCCACGGACGTCCCCCCTTGTCGCGGGCGGCCACAATCAGATAGGGCAGGGCCGTATGGAAGGCGCGATGCTCTTCGGGAAGATAGCTGCGTACGACCTTGCGGGCCCAAGCCTCGATATCGCCGACGCCAAGGCGCGCCTGGACTTGCCGTTCCCCTGAATGGAACGGTGAGTTGTCATGGTTCAAATCCCCGGACATTGATCTCTCTCCTACCGGCGTTCTGCGTGTGTCCAGAGCAGGCTGCTTGACCTATTCCGCAATAGATCCGCCGGCGCGTCGTTCTGAATTAGGATCCGAGATTAGGCGCCGTTTCGCCAGGATGGGCGGCTTTGGCTACTGCAAGCAAAATCCTAAATTAGATTCTTCACGTCCGACGATATTGCGCTCTGGACCGCCAACCAGAGTATGAAACTCGGGGTTCAAGCAAGCTTGGCCATTGTGGCGGGTCGGTCAACGGATGCTTGGGTTGAGGTTATGGCGATCCGTCCTATTCGCTGGCGGTCGGGGCCGGGTCAGTCGTCGGTTCCTGGATTCGCACCGTGCGCATCCCCAGGAAGCGATTATACAGCCAGGCAATCATGATGCCCGAAATAAAGCCCGCGGCGAAACCCCATACCGCGCCGGCCATGGTGCCGGCCACGGTCGGCGTGAAGCCGACATAGACAGATGAAAGTATCAGCGCCAACGGCGCGCCCCAGCCAAAGAATGTCGCCATGATGCCAAGAATGAAGACAAGAAAACCCCACGTTACGCCGATAGCCAGCCCCAGGCTTATGACGCCCAAAGTTGCATGGTGTTGATGCCTCGCCATGCGCTTCTACCTCTCGAACTTGCGCGCGCCGTCAACCAAGTCTCGTTTTTTGGCGATGCTAGTTTGATATTTTACAACCGGCTTTCCGATCGTATCCATTGCTGGAACAATTTCACCCCGATCGGAAAGATTTCAATACAGCAACAATCCGGGAACTAGACTATACTCCGACTCATTGAGTAAGCGAAAAATCCTTGCCAAATTCATTTTAAAGGATTCTTGTTGTC
>JAQBYC010000104.1 GCA_027623205.1 Pseudomonadota bacterium
GCCTTTCTGCACCCCGCATCGGCAGTCAACATAGATGTGGTAGCTTTGGGTGTCAAACGGATAAGCATGCAATAATGAAAGTTTCACATGGATATCGAGTTGGCCCGCACCTTCCTCGCGGTCATCGAAACGGGTAGCTTCATAGAGGCGGCGGGCCGCGTTCACGTCACGCAATCAACGGTAAGCATGCGGATCAAGTCGCTTGAAGAGCAACTCGGTAAAACCTTGTTCATCCGCTCAAAGGCCGGGGCCACCCTGACCCAGGCCGGCGCCCAATTTCAACGGCACGCCCAGGCCTTGGTAAGGGTCTGGCAGCAGGCGCGTCTGGATGTGTCTTTACCACCGGGCTATGAGGCCGTACTCACGGTGGGCGGGCAGTACAGCCTGTGGGATGGTTACTTGATGCGCTGGCTGCCCTGGATGCGCAGAAACGCGCCGGAAGTCGCGCTCAGGGCTCAACTCACGCCCTCGACCGCCCTCATGGAGCAGTTGACTGATGGCGCGCTGGATTTAGCCGTCATGTATACGCCACAGCAACGGCCCGGCTTTGCAGTCGAACATTTATTCCAGGAGGAGTTGGTACTCGTCTCAAGCGAACCAAGATCCAGTAAGCGGAGTGAAAATCGCTATGTTCTGGTCAATTGGGGGCGTGAATTCCAGGCCGATCATGCCTTGAATTTTCCCGACCAGACCTCCCCGGGGCTCTATTTCGATCTGGGCTCGCTCGGCGTTAGCTATCTATTGGAAAACAATGCGTCGGGTTACTTCCCCCGCCGCGTCGCCATGCCCTACCTTGCAAGCGGCGCGTTGACCATCGTGGAGAACTCTCCCGCCTTCAGATACGCCACCTACGCGGTTTACCCCAGCGATGGGGATCCTGACGTTTTTTCCCTTGCCCTCAAGGGCCTGCGGGAAATTGCCTCCAATACACCTGGAATTTCCGTAAACTGAGAACCATCGGCAAGAGTGGCTGCCCGCGATGGCAGCATCGTCGCGATCAATTATGCCGGTTACACCAAGAACGAGGGCCCATTCGCTCTTACCGACATGCCCTCCGAGGCATTCACGCCAGGCGTAGTTTACGGTCTCATGAAACGAACGGCAATCAATCCTGGGCCGATACAAAAAAGAAAAGAGGCCGTGGAGAACCACGGCCTCTCGTTCTTTGAGTATGGAGCATCGGCTCGATAAAGAGCGAAAACCTTACGTCACATCATGCCGCCCATACCACCCATGTCCGGCATGCCATTGCCAGCCCCGTCGTCCGGTGACTCCGCGACCATAACTTCCGTCGTGATCAATAATCCAGCGATAGAGGCCGCGTTTTGCAACGCCGTGCGCACGACTTTGGTCGGATCAACAATACCCGCCTTGTACATGTCCACATAGGTGTCCTCCTGCGCATTGTAGCCCAATGCTTCGTTCTCTCGCTCGATCAGGCGCCCGGCGACCACCGAGCCGTCTGCGCCTGAGTTTTCCACGATTTGACGCAATGGGGATTGCAATGCCCGGCGCACGATGTCGATGCCGACCAGCTGGTCGTCGTTCGCACCCTTGATCTTTTTCAGGATCTTGGTGGCGTAAAGAAGAGCGGTGCCGCCGCCGCAAACGACGCCTTCTTCCATCGCCGCACGGGTGGCGTTCAAGGCGTCATCAACCCGGTCCTTGCGTTCCTTCACTTCAACTTCCGTGGCGCCGCCGACCTTGATTATCGCGACACCGCCGGCCAATCTGGCCAGGCGTTCTTGCATTTTTTCGCGATCATAATCGGAAGACGATTCCTCAATTTGCGCCCGAATCTGGCTGCAACGGCCTTCAACGCCCGCCTTGTCGCCGGCACCGCCGACGATTGTGGTATCTTCCTTGGTAATGAAGACGCGCTTGCAGGTGCCGAGTATTTCAATGCCGGCGTTTTCCAGCTTGATGCCCAAGTCTTCGGTAACCAACTGGCTACCGGTCAGAATAGCGATGTCTTCCAGCATGGCTTTCCGGCGATCACCGAAACCAGGGGCCTTGACGGCGGCGACCTTGAGGCCGCCACGCAGCTTGTTGACCACCAGCGTCGCCAAGGCTTCGCCTTCAATATCCTCGGAGATGATGAGCAGGGGCCGGCCGGATTGCGCAACCGCCTCCAGGATCGGCAGCATTGACTGCAGTTTACCCAGCTTCTTCTCGTGCAGAAGGATGTAGGGATTTTCCAACTCGGTATTCATTTTTTCCGCATTGGTGATGAAATAGGGCGAGAGGTAGCCGCGATCGAACTGCATGCCTTCGACGATTTCCAGTTCGGTTTCCAGGCCCTTTGCCTCTTCAACCGTGATGACGCCTTCATTCCCGACCTTTTTCATGGCCTTGGCGATCATTTCGCCAATTTCGGTTTCGCCGTTGGATGAAATTGTTCCGACCTGGCGCACTTCGGCTTCAGTGGAAATCGATTTGGAGCGCTTTTGCAAATCCGCCACGACCGCGACGACAGCAAGGTCGATGCCACGCTTAACGTCCATCGGATTCATACCGGCGGCAACCGCCTTGAAGCCTTCACGGACCAAGGCGCGGGCCAGAACCGTCGCCGTCGTCGTGCCGTCACCGGCTGCATCATTGGTCTTGGACGCAACTTCCTTGACCATCTGTGCGCCCATATTCTCGAACTTGTTCTTCAGTTCGATTTCCCTGGCGACCGTGACCCCATCCTTGGTGATCCGAGGCGCGCCAAAGCTTTTGGCCAGGACGACATTGCGTCCTTTCGGGCCGAGCGTGACACTGACCGCATTGGCCAGTATGTCGATGCCGTATAACATGCGACCGCGTGCATCACCGCCAAATTGTAGATCTTTAGATGACATAATGAGTTAATTCCTTAGTTAATAATGCCCATGATATCGGATTCATTCATGATCACGAGGTCTTCCCCGTCGATCTTGACATCCGCACCCGACCATTTGCCAAATAGGACCCGGTCTTTGACCTGAACGTCCAAGGGATTGATTGTTCCGTTTTCGCTGCGCGCACCCGTGCCAACCGCGATGACGTCGCCTTGAGACGGTATTTCCTGCGCGGTGTCCGGGATGATAAGGCCGCCAGCGGTTTTTTCTTCGAATGCCGCGCGGCGTATCAGAACGCGATCATGCAATGGCCGTAAGCCCATTGTTCAATAACCTCCAACTTTTTGTCGAAAAGAACCCACAAAAACCCTGGTCGCCGCGCCTTGGCGGGCCAGGACATTAACGTGCGTTGGCACTCACCTCGTGAGAGTGCCAATAACATGGGGATGGAGAAGGGTGACTACAATAGGCCAATTAATATCCGTATTTCGAATATTTATAATGGATAAAAATCGTTTTACAAATTTTAAGGGCAATCTTACATGGATTTTACGGCAATCAATTGTTGCATTTAGAGGCGACGGAGATGAAACCCAGCGTTTCCCGGAAATTAGAGGGCTATCGTGATTTTGTAGTCTCGGAATTGGAACGTCGGCTGGCGGCTAAAGCCCAAAAAGCCATGCCCAGCCCTGACAGCGCCGAGCGTTATCAGCCCTCCAAAAGGCATGTCCGAATGAACAAGCTTTGTGAGCGTTTATTGAACCCGCCTGGCCGCTGATGCCGTGCAGGGCGTGACGGCGGCATTCAACCTTAACCTGCTGCGACGCCTGAACCGGGAATGCGGGCCGGACTTTGACCTAGAGTGGTGGATTTGAAGCTCGCTGCATCGAAATCGATCGACGCCGTTTGCGGCAGGGCGAACTACAAATCCTTAAACCACATTAGGTTCATAATGTTAGTGTGGCATTAGAATCCTGAATCCGCGTGCGAACTTGGGAAACACAATAAGGCGGACTTAAAATTCGCCACACTAGAGGCTTTCAGGCACCACGCCGCCTATAACGCGGATGCCGGACGGATCGAGATGCATTTGCCCAGCCGGCACGCTCAAGTGCTCGCCCTGGGCGGGCAGGCCATTCGTATCGCCGCGGGCGAAATTATACACACCGAGAATGCCTATAAATACTCGATTCCCTCATTTTATAACCTCGCGCGGCGCCTATGCTGCGCGCCATTGCGCGCGTGGACCGATGCTGCACGCCTGTTCAGCCTGCATCGCCTATCCATCGTGTGCCGGGATCTTGATAATGTAGCCGCCGGACTTCTTGTCGTGCGCCAGTTCCAACATCCCGCGCGTTTCCGCATCTTGCAGAAGTTGCGTGAACGTGCGGTAACCGTGATAGGATTCGCTGAATCCCGGTTTACGGCGTTTCAGCGTCTGCTTGACCATAGAACCCCAGACCTTTTCTTCCTCGCCCCGTTCCTTGGATAGGTCCTCGATGGTTTCCAAGACCAGATTGAGGCCTTCCAGCCGTCTTTCCTCCTCGCTGCTTGTGGTACCCTTTTTTTGCCGCGCATCAGCGGGACGGGTTCGTTTGGCCTTTTCCTGATTTTCCGATTCAAGCATCAAGTCGTCGTAAAAAATGAATTCATCGCAGTTCGACGTCAGCAGATCGGAGGTCGAATTTTTCACCCCGACGCCGATAACCATCTTGTTGTTTTCGCGGAGTTTGCTGACTAGGGGCGAAAAATCGGAATCGCCACTGATGATCACGAACGTATCCACGTGCGCCTTGGTGTAGCAAAGATCCAGTGCGTCCACGACCATGCGAATATCCGCAGAGTTCTTGCCGGACATGCGAACGTGGGGAATTTCAATCAGTTCGAAGGCCGCCTCATGCATGGGCGCCTTGAATTCCTTGTAACGCGCCCAATCGCAATAGGCCTTTTTGACTACGATGTTGCCCTTGAGCAAAAGCCGTTCCAGCACTTTTTGAATGTCGAAAGCCGCGTACTTGGCGTCGCGAACCCCGAGGGCGACATTCTCGAAATCGCAAAACAGCGCCATGTTCTGGATGGTATTTTTTGTGTTCATAACAACTCTGCTTGATTAATCAGGAATTCTGCGGCGGCGGATACGATCTCAATTCAGGCCATTGAACCTCTTGTGTCCAGCGATGTCCAGGATGCCGGTTGATCGCGGCAGAATTAGGGCGGCGCATCGGTTCCTATGGCTTCTATTCTTACGGAATATAAAGACAGCCGAAAAAAATAACAACAAATTCCAAATACAATAACCCATGAAAAATTTAATACTTAATAATGATATGCATTACTTCGTAGATTTTTCGTCATGTTCAAATAATATAGAAAAATATATTTTATGCATCCCATTGATTTTTATCGATTTATGAACTATATATACTTTTGTAGTAGATTTTTACTGCGGCAATGAAAGATGATAACCATGCCATTTAAGGAATGGTCTTCCGTGCAGAAGGCTGCCGGCAAAGCCAGGCCTGACGCCTGACCCAATGGCGCCCCGGTAGACCGCCATTCTGCCTGCCGAGACGCCGGCCGCATTCGGACCCGCCCGCCATTCGTAGCGAGCCTATCCGAGGGGGCCTCCTCGGTCTCCGTTCATTCTCAATTATCTCGGTCTCCGTTCATTCTCAATTCATGGCAAGGCCCCGAACCGGGCGGCCTCCGATGACCGACGACCCGGTCGAACTCGACGAGCGCCGCGGCATGGCAGTTCGGAAAACGATAGAAATACGCCGACAGCGCCTTCATGAGTCTTAGCTCGATCCGACCGGCACAATTCTTTTACCCGCTCATCTTTTTACCCGCTCAGAACCCAACTCAAGGAAACATAATGTTTACCGCCCCGCTCGGCATGCCATCGAACGCACCTAGCGTCGAACGCCACCCCGTCGTCTGGAACGATGCCGCGATGTCCACGCGGCCACGTTGGCGAAGCAAACAAAAATCAGGCGCTACGGCCGTCGTCTATTGCGAAGCGAACTTCGGTGCGATCGACGGCAAGACCGCCAACGGGCTGGTCCGTCACTCGGAGAAATACAAGATCCTCTCGGTTATCGATAGCGAAAAGGCTGGTCTCGATGCCGGCGTAGTGCTCGGCGAGGCGCCGAACGCCATCCCGATTTATCGCGATCTAGCCGACGCGCTAGCGCATTCGAGAGAGGTACCCGACTACTTCATCTTCGGGATGGCGCCGTCGAGCGGCATGCTGTCGCCGCGGGAGCGTAGCATCGTGCTCAAGGCGATAGCCCGCGGGATGAACGTCGTGAACGGTCTGCATGAGTTCTTGAACGACGACCCAGAGTTCGCCGCGGCAAGCGCAGCGATGAATGTGGAGATCATCGACATCCGAAAGCCCCCCACCACCAAGGGCCTGCGGACCTTCAGCGGTCGCATCGCCGAGGTCACTTGCCCGCGCATCGCCGTGCTCGGTACCGACTGTGCCATCGGCAAGCGCACTACGGCCATCGTCCTGGCCCGCGCCCTCAATGATCGTGGCGTGAAAACGGTGATGGTCGGCACCGGCCAGACCGGCTTGATCCAAGGCGCCCGCTATGGCATCGCGCTCGACGCAGTCCCATCGCAGTTCTGCGCAGGCGAATTGGAAGCTACTATCGTCGACGCGTTCGAAGGCGAGAACCCCGACGTGATCATCATCGAAGGGCAGGGCGCGCTGAGTCACCCCGCCTACTCGACCTCATCATTCATCCTCCGGGGCAGCCGCCCTGACGCCGTCGTGCTGCAGCACGCACCGGGAAGGACGAGCCGCTGCGACTTCGTGCAGATGCCAATGCCAACACCGGCCAGCGAAATCAATCTCATCCAGACCTTCGCCGACACGAAGGTCATCGGCCTCACATTGAACCACGAGAACATGACTCCCGCCGAGGTCGACGCGGCCATAGTGGCGTATGAATGCGAACTTGGCATCCCCACAACCGATCCGCTGACCCGGTCACCCGAGCGCCTGGTGGAGATGGTGCTTTCGGCATTTCCGGAAGTCGAGAAGAAGCTGGCCGCCGGCGCGCAATGACCGCGCCACGATTGGAAATCGACCTCGGCAAGATCCACCACAACGCCCGCACACTGGTCGGACAACTGGCGGGCCGTGACATCTCGATCACGGGCGTCACGAAGGCGGCGCTCGGCTCGCCCGAGATCGCCGGCGCGATGCTCCGGGCGGGTGTAAGTGCGCTCGGCGACTCCCGCATCGAAAACCTCAAGGCGATGCGTCTCGCGCGCGTACCGGCGCCGATGACACTCATCCGCACCCCGATGCTCAGTCAGGCGGACCAGGTTGTCGCGCACGCCGACCTGAGCTTCAACACCGAGCTCGACGTCATCAGCAAGCTCTCGTCGGCTGCGCAGAAGGCGAGGCGCACGCATGGGATCGTACTCATGGTCGAGCTTGGCGACCTCCGTGAAGGCATCATGCCTGGCCATCTCGAAAATACCGTGCGGCAGACGCTTCGCTTCCCGAATATCGTGCTCAAAGGTATCGGCACCAACCTTGCCTGCCGCAGCGGCGTTTCCCCTGATACCAGGAACATGGCCGAGCTATCGGCGCTGGCGGAATCGATCGATGTGATTTTTGGGCCCATGCTCGACATTGTCTCCGGCGGCAATTCCGCCAGCCTCCAATGGGCGCTCAGCGGCGCAGACACGGGGCGGATCAACAATCTCCGCTTGGGCGAATCACTGCTGCTCGGTTGTGAGCCACTCCATCGCCAACCGATCGAAGGCCTGTACACCGACGCCATCACGCTCATCGCCGAAGTGATCGAGTCGAAGGTCAAGCCGTCGCAGCCATGGGGCAAGATCGCGCAGACCGCGTTCGGCGAGAAGCCACCCGCCACGGTTCGAGGCCGCATCGCACAGACGATCCTCGCCATCGGGCAGCAGGACACCGATCCGTGCGGCCTGCATCCGCCACCTGGAATCGAGATTCTTGGAGCTAGCAGCGACCATCTCATCGTGGATTCCGGCGGTTGCCACCTGCCGGTCGGCAGCGAGATTGCGTTCCAGCTCAACTACAGCGCGCTGCTCCGCGCCATGACCTCACCCTTTGTTGCCAAGGTTATGAAGGTCAGTGCCGAAACGGCAACCAGAAGAAAGGCAGGAGACCATGACCGACGACCCGGTCGAACTCGACGAGCGCCGCGGCATGGCCGCTCAGAAAGCGACAGAAATCCGCCGCCAGCGCATCCATGAGTTTCAGGCCGACCAGGCGGCCTTGCGATTGCGCCAGGAGGAACTGGAGAAACTTCTCCTGGCCGCCCCGGCGGAGACCTGGCCGGAGGCCGCAGCCAAGGCGGAGTATCTTATCCAGCTTTTCGCCGCCACACCGGAGGCTCAGGATCCGCGCCGCAAAGAGCTCATCGCACATGCTCTCGACGATCTCAGGCGATTGTCCGACCGTGCGAAGGAGCTTTCATGACGAATTCCCCGACGAAAGATGCATTCGGCGATCGGACGCGCCGGGATGCCCCGAAGATGCGCCCGTGCCTCAGGTGCCAAACCGCTTTTCCAAGCCAGTGGTCCGGCGAGCGAATTTGTTCGCGCTGCAAACGCTCGCACGCATGGCGCAACGCTGCGCCGCTTGCGTCTGGCCGCTCCGGCAATCGAGGCTAGAGGATCGCTGCGGGCGAAGGAGGCAGGGCTTCTTGCGGCGCCCCGCCGCCAGACAGTCGAATAGCATTCATCAATGAGCGAACCCGAAGAAGCGAACCCATCAGACCGTGGGGCGAAGCCCGCCTGCCCAGAGCGTGCGGGCAGATACTATGACCTGGGGAAAAGATTGCCGCCGATCCGAAATGTGGTGGGTGCCTGTCAGATACCAACCCGCGCTGATAGGCACGGACTGGTCATTTTTTGGCCGGTCGCAGACAGATGAAGGGGCGCCATAATGATCCTGCCTGTCTCGTTTTTTCTCGCTCAAATTTGCACCACGCCGCGCGACATAACCGGTATAATTGACAACGGTGGTAACGAAGTTTCGCGTTGAACGGGGGAGCATCAAGATCAATGGCTGGAAAGCGAATGGTTCTGAGCCGCCGCCGGTTGTTGTCATCGGCAGCAGGCCTGTCGCTGACGCCATGGTTTGCCGCCGGGCCGGCTGCGGCAAACCCGGGAACGATGATCACCAGGGAGATCCCGAAGACCGGTGAGCGTATACCCGCCGTCGGTATGGGAACCTGGATCACATTTAACGTCGGCGCCAGCGAGGCTCTGCGCCGGCAGCGGTTTGAGGTTTTGCGGACATTTTTCGCGTTGGGCGGCGGCATGATCGACAGCTCGCCTATGTACGGCACATCCCAAGAGGTTATCGGTTGGTGTCTGAAACGGCTCGACAACGGACAAGGTCTGTTTTCCGCCACCAAGGTCTGGACCCCCTATGGCACGGATGGCGCGAGCCAGATGGCCGAGGCCGCCGCGCTTTGGGGGATCAAGCGCTTCGACCTGATGCAGATCCACAATCTGGTGGACTGGGAAGCGCATCTGGCAACTCTGCTGCGCGCCAAGCGGGAAGGGCTAGTAAAGTACATTGGTGTCACCACATCCCACGGCAGCCGCCACGGCGAAATGGCGCGGATCATGGGTGATCAACCCATCGACTTTGTCCAGTTCACCTACAACATGCTGGATCGCGAAGCCGAGGCGCGGCTGCTCCCCATGGCGCGGGAACGCCAGCTCGGGGTGGTCGTCAATCGGCCGTTTCGTGGCGGCAGTCTATTCCGTCTACTTCAGGACAAACCGCTGCCGAACTGGGCCGTCGAATTCGACTGCCGGAACTGGGCGCAATTCTTCCTGAAATTCATCCTGTCCCACCCGGCGGTGACCTGCGCGATCCCGGCAACGTCGCAGGTCGCACACATGCGAGAGAATATGGGCGCACTGCAGGGCCGGCTGCCCGAGGCCGAGATGCGCCGGCGAATGGTGCGCTATATTGAGGGTCTGTAGCCCATCCCCAGGTGTTGATACGGGCGGAATACGCCGATGCTGTTACCTTATTCCCGCGAGATCTATTTCGCATCCATGGCCGCATACAACGCGGCCTGGCTGCCGGCGGTGCTGTTGGCTGGACTGCTTGCAATACCTGCCGCGGCCTTGGCGTTCTATCCCCGGCCCCACGCGGCGAACGGGGCATCCCGGTTCATCGCCGGCTATCTGGCGGCGACCTGGCTGTGGATCGGCGCGGCCCACCAACTCGGCATGATGGCCGAGTTGAATTTCATGGCGCCCCTCTACGGCATTGCCTGGCTCGGCCAAGGCGTTCTGCTGGCTTGGGCCGGCCTCTACCACGGGACAATAAGATTCGGGTTCACACCGGGCCTGCCCGGCGCCATAGGGAAAGCGCTGACACTGTTTGGCCTGGTGATCTATCCGGTAATCTTGCTCGCGCTCGGCCATGACTGGAGATCCCTACCCGTGGTCGGCGCCGCCCCCAATCCGACGGCGATCTTCACCGTGGGCCTATTGCTGGCTACGGGCAATCGGCCGCCGTTGTTGCTTTTTGTTGTGCCGCTGGCCTGGGCCGGCGTCGCCGGTGTCTCTGCCTACCTGCTGGACCATACAGTCGATTATGCCGTCTCCATCGCCATCGTCGTTGCTTTGTCGCTGGCGATCCTTGGGCGGCTCAAGCCAACGGCCACATTGCGTTCCTAAAGCCGTGCGGCGCGGCGCCGGCGGCCTATGCAGAACGCAGTCAGCGGCAATCCGATTGGGCGTCTCCGGGCTAGTCAATGAGCGCCTGATAGGTTGCCACCCGCAATTCGCTGCGGATCGGATAGAAGGACGAAGGTACCAGCTGGGTCATGAAGACAACGAACATGTCTTCGGCCGGATCGATCCAGAAGGCGGTACTGGCGGCGCCACCCCAGAAGAATTCGCCGGTTGAGCGGATCAGCTGCGTCGTCGCGGCATCGATGACGACGGCCATGCCCAGGCCATAGCCGATTCCTTCGGCACTGGATTCGCTCCATACCGGCTGTCCCATACCGGCCATGTCCTTGTTGTCGGGCAGATGGTTGACGGCCATGAACGCGACCGTCTTGCGGCCCAATATGCGCACGCCATCCAGTTCTCCCTTGTTCAGCAACATCTGGCAAAAGCGGCCGTAGTCGCCGAGCGTGCCGGTCAGGCCGCCACCGCCGGAAAAGGTTTCCGGCGTTTCCAGGTAGCGGCTGCCGGTCGGCGCGTCGGAAAGCTTCAGGCCGATGCCCTCGGTCTTGCGGACGACCGCTTCCTGCGAGCTCAAACCGCCCAGACCGCCGCCGCTGGTGGGCTCGTAGCAGGCGGCGAAACGCGCCCGCTTTTCCGGCGCCACCGAGAATGCGGTATCGGTCATGCCAAGCGGCTGGAAGATCCGCTCGTCGAAAAAACGGTCGAGCGGCTGACCCGACCAGATCTCGACCAGGCGGCCAAGAACATCAATCGAGACCGAATAACCCCAGCCGCTGCCGGGCTGCCGGATCAGCGGCGCCTGGGCCAGGCGGGTCGTCATGGCGGCCAGATCGGCGCCGCCCTCGGTCTGTCTGCCCGGGTTGAAGCTGATCTTGTGCTTGCGGTAATAGGCCTCGACCGGGGTCGCCTCCATGAATTCGTAGGAGAACCCGGCCGTGTGGGTCATCAGGTGGCGCACCGTGATGTAGCCCTCGGCCGGCACCGTGTTGAGGGCATCGGGATTGCCATCCCAGACCTGCATCTCGGCGAATTCCGGCAGGAACTTGGCGATCGGGTCGTCAAGCTGGAAACAGCCCTCCTCGTAACAGATCATCGCCGCCACGGCGGTGATCGGCTTGGACATGGAATAGATCCGGAAAATCGTATCCTCGGCCATCGCCGTGCCGGCCTCGATGTCCATCAGGCCAGTACAGTTGAAATAGGCGCACTGACCGCGCCGGTGGATCATGGCGGACAGCCCGGCCAGGCGGTTCGAGCTGACCTGCCGCTCCATCCACGAAGACAACCTCTCAAGGCGTTTGCCCGACAGGCCCACGGTCTCTGGCGCCACTACCTGCATCTGGGTTTACTCCTCCGACGCTACCACTGCAGCCTCCGAAACGGGCCGCTTTGATCAAGGCCGTTACATAACCTAAATAACCCGAAAGAAAAAACAGAGTCTAGCCGGCGATAGGGGCAGGCCCGGACTGTCGCTTGGTCCCGTCGCGTTGTGGACGCGCGGCAAACATTTCAGCCGTCTGCGGCCGCGGTGCCGGGCGTCCCGCAGCCTTAACCTCCAGCGACATCCTTGAAGCGCCGAAGGGTCTCGATCTGTTCATCGAAGGTCGGTATCCGATACATCGGATAGAGCATAACCATCTGCGCGCCGAGCCGGCGCCATCCGTCGGCGGCCTCGGCCCAGCGTTGCGGATCCGCTTCGTTCATGCGCAGCCACCCTTCCAGGCCGAAAGCTTCCGGATCACGGCCAAACGACTTCAGATGACCACGCAGGTCGGCCAGTTTCGCCTCGGCCTGCTCGTCGGGCGGGATGATCGGCATCCAGCCGTCGCCGAGCCGCGCGGCGCGCTTGACCACCGCATCCGAGGACCCGCCAAACCAGATGGGGATTGGCCGCTGGACCGGTGCGGGAACGATATTGACCTCGTGCAGGTCATGAAACCGGCCCAAATAGGTCACTAGGTCTTCCGTCCACAATTTGCGGAGGACTTCGACCTGTTCACCCTGGCGTGCGCCGCGGGTCTTCCATTCGCTGTCCAGCGAGGCATATTCCACGTGGTTCCAGCCGACCCCAATCCCCAGGCGCAGCCGCCCCCCGCTCAGGATATCAACCTCGGCCGCCTGCTTGGCCACAACGCCCGTCTGCCGCTGGGGGAGGATGAGCACGCCGCTGGAGAGCTTGATCGTTTTGGTTGCGGCCGCGAGAAAGGTCAGGGTCGTGAAGGTCTCGTGAAACGGGTCAGTCTCGTTGTAGAGCGGTGTCCAGCCATCCCGCGCGGTGGCGCCGAAGACATGGTCGGGAACCTCGATATAGGCATAGCCGAGGTCCTCGGCGGCCTGCGCCCAGTCGCGGATCTTGGCTGGATCGCTGCCGATATCACGAGTTGGAAATATTGCATTCAGTTGCATCGAAGACCTCATGCATATGTCTGGAGCGGGTTTCAATTACTTAAGTCGCGAGAGCGACTCCGAATAATTGAAAATTGCTCTAGTTGCGCCGCTTGCATAGGATAACTGCAAGGGAATGCTATTTCATCGCGGGACCAGATTCCAGAGCAATTCGCCTGCGCCGCGGCCCTCACTTGGCGTACTGATCAAGAAAGCGGCGGCAGATTGCAAAGTCTTGCTCATACTCCGGCGGCAGATTGAGGCTCTTCTTCCGTGCCAGGCTCTTGGCGTAGCTGATCATCTTTGCAGTTGGCGCCGAGACGCCGGTCCTGGCCGTGTTGCTTTGGGAAGTTTGCCGCGGATTATTATCCTTCGTTGCCGTTGACCGAACAGGCTTGGAGGCGCGAGGCCGGCGAGGCGGCTTTCCACCCGAAGGGTTCGAACCCGTACCGCGCTTGGCGCGCCGCTGGTGGCCTGAACAGCCGTTCGCGTCCCTGGAAAAACCAAAGTCAACGCAGCGGCCCGGATGCCTCTGAAGGATCTCGATCAGTTCGCCAGCCATCGCCGCGATGCCGTCGATGACGGCCCGGAAGTCGGCGCGACCTGAAACGATATCGTCGAGCCGCATCTCCCACGTCGCCGTGGTGGCCGGATCAACGAGGCTGGGCGCCGCACCCCGAAGCAATTCAAACAACTGCAGCCCCGCCGATGTGGGAACCACGAACTTGCCGTCCGCCGTCAACAGGTTCTGCCCCTTCAGCCCCGTGATGATTTCAGCGCGCGTGGCGGATGTGCCAATGCCCTTCGCCTCCTTCAGCCGGTCACGTAATTCCGGATCCGTGACAAATCGCCACGCGTTCTGCATTGCCTCAACCAGCGTGCCTTCGCTATAGCGCGGCGGCGGCTGGGTTTTCTTGCCCTCTACCTTGGCGGCCGTCAAGATCGCCAACTCGCCGTCGGTCAGGTCCGGCAATGTCTGCTCAGCGTCGTTATTGCGGTCTTGCTCCGGCAGTGCTCGCCCGTAAACAGCCTTCCAACCCTGTCCCAATGGGATGCGCCCCGTCGCTCGAAACGCCGCGGCTGGGCCGCCCGGCACCGGTACGTTGATCAAGGCGACAGTCTGGCGATATTCATAGTCCGGCATCACCGCCGCCAAATACGATCGGCAAATTAGGGCGAACAGACGTTTTTCATCGCCGCTCAGCCGTTTAAGCCGTGGTTCCAGATCGCCAAGCACGTTCACGTTGGGGACAACGGCGTGATGCGCCACGCCCTTGAGCGCCCTGTCGCTAAAGTGGCCCGATTTGCCACGCCGGATCACCGGCTGGCCGATCTCGAGATGGGCAAAGCCAGACAGCCCAAGCAGTGCGCCGGTAATCGCGGGAACATCGATGATCTGGTTCTCGGACAGATAACGCGCCTCGGCCCGTGGATAGGTGATCAGCTTTTTGCCGTCGCCGTCATACAGCTCTTGCGCCACCGATAGCGTCTTGTCGGCATTCCATCCCCAACGTTGACCGCAGGTCTTTTGCAGCGCGGGTAGATCGAACAACCGTGGCGGCCCCTGGCGCCGCTGTTCAACCGATAGCGCAAGGGCTCCCCTGTAATCCACTGCCGCACGAGCGATCGCTTCGGCCCGACCGCGATCGGTGATCCGATGCCTGGCGTCCGGGGCATGACGGGTGGTAAAGGTACCGGCCGCGACGGCCG
Source organism: Pseudomonadota bacterium (assembly GCA_027623205.1). Taxonomy (GTDB): domain Bacteria; phylum Pseudomonadota; class Alphaproteobacteria. The sequence goes on from JAQBYC010000104.1 coordinate 14,643, forward strand.
CCGTTGCAACGACCTCGAAGTAATCCTCGGCCCGAAAGTCGCGGATTTCCAGTTCACGCAGGCAGACAATGCCCAGGGTTGGCGTCTTGACCCGACCGATCCCAATCACCCCTCGCACGCCCGGACCGAGCAGCGTCTTTGTGGCGGTTCGGGTCAAGGACAGATTGAAGATCTGATCAGCCTGTTGACGCGCGACGGCGGCATCGTAGAGAGAGCGCAGCGCGGCGTTCGGCTTGAGCTGCGCGAATGCCTGCCGCAAGGTTTTGGGATCCTGGGCTGTGAAGAGGGCGCGCTGCACGGAACCGCGATAGCCGAAATGGTCGAGGATCTCCTGACCGATGAGTTGCCCCTCGCGGTCGCAATCCGTCGCCAGGATCACCTGGTCGCAGTCCTTCAACGCTGCCTTGATGGCCTTGAGTTTCGCTGCCTTGTTGCCGCCCGCGGCCGGACGCGTCGGATAGAGGCCTTCCGGCTTCAGCAGAACGCATGACCAGCGCTGCCAGTCGGCATTGATCTCTTCGGGCTCGGCCAGGCGCAGAAGATGTCCCTCGGCCGGCAGGATCTTTCCGAACTGACTGCCAAGAGCCGCCCGCAGGTCTTTCGCCTGACTGAATTTCTCCGTGATGATCAGGGTCTTCATCGCTGCCGTCTGTCCCTCTACTTGAGAATCATCAGGATATCAGATTTAGAACATAAGAAGAACAATTTTATGCGCAGCGACCTGATCTGGCTCAATCGAAACTATCCGGTGAACCGCTTCGGTGTGTTTTGTCGCCGGCTTTTCTGAAGGCCAATGTTGTCCTCACCGTGGACTTGGTGTAAGTATTCCAGAGTCAGGTAAAACCTTAGTCTTGGGGAGCATCGGCGCCATGACCGATAAAGAGAAAACAGAGAATTCCGTCGCGTCTGCCGAGGTCGTTCCGCTGGATCTCAAAGAGGTTGATCGGGTTTTTGCCGAGCCGGCGCCCCAGGGTGATTTCAAATTCAACACCGCGACCGTCAAGGTCTTCGACGATATGGTCAGCCGCTCCGTGCCTTTCTATGAAGAGATGCAGCGAATGACGGGCGAGATGGCGGCTGATTTCGCGCAACCCAACACGAACCTTTACGACTTTGGCTGTTCGACCGCGACAACCATGGCCTTGATCGACCCTCAGGTGGATCCGACGGTTCGCTTTATCGGCTTCGACAATTCTCAACCCATGCTCGACAAAGCGCGGGAAAAACTAACGGCATTGGGGGTGACCCGGCAGGTTGATTTGGTCAACGCCGACTTGCACAGTCTGCCAGCGTTGGAGAATGCGTCCATATCGATAGTGAATCTGACACTGCAGTTCGTGCGGCCGCTGTTCAGGGATAAATTGCTGCGCGCGATCTCGTCGGCCACCAACGAGAATGGCTGTCTGATTATGATCGAGAAATTGACCACGAAGGATTCGCGGCTCAATCGTCTGTTCATCCAATATTACTACGAGATGAAACGGCGGCGCGGCTACTCCGATACTGAAATCACGCAAAAACGCGAGGCCTTGGAAAACGTATTGATTCCGTACCGGCTGGAGGAGAACATCGAACTGATAAAATCGGCCGGCTTCGGCACCGCCGAGGTGTTTTTCAACTGGTACAATTTCTGCGGCATCATTGCGGTCAAATAGCTTTGATGCCGGATCTCGACACGCCCCCGAAGAGCTGGCTCATCGGCTACGGGGAATGGATTTTCAGGACCCGCAACTGGGCTTTTCCGCTCTTCATGCTCGCTTTGTTTGCCGGGTTCAAACCAGTTCCGTATGCGGCAGATCCATCGGCCGACATTTGGTTTGATGCCATCGGCGTCGCTGTCGCTCTAACTGGTTCCCTCTATCGCGCCTGGGTCATTGGCCTCGCCTATATCAAGAGAGGTGGCGTCGATCGCAAGGTTTATGCAGACAACCTTGTCACTACCGGCATGTTCGGCGTCTGCCGCAATCCCCTGTATGTCGGCAATGCCTTGGTTCTCGTGGGACTTTTCCTAGTTCACAACAATCCCTGGCTGTATCTGTTGGGCGGGCTGGTTTTCGGTGTTTCCTATTGGGCGATCGTGACCACCGAAGAAACTTACTTGCGTGAAAGATTCGGTCATGAATACGAGGAATATTGCGCGCGGGTAAACCGGTTTTTGCCGAATTTTTCGCGCTATGCCCAGTCAGCCGAAGGGCATCGATTTAGCTGGCGCCGAGCTGTCTCCAAGGACCACGGCAGCGTTGTTATCTGGATGCTCGCGGCTATCGCGCTCTATATCTATGAACAAGCCACCTGGTCACCGATCAGCCTCGATTCGCGGGACGTATCGTTGAGCATAATCGTGTCGCTTGTGGTGATCGCGGTATGGGGACTTATTCGCATTCTCAAGAAGTCCGGGGCCTTCAACGAAGTTGAAGACGCCTGATCCAAACCTGCAAATCCTTCGGGATTGACGTATATCCGATCAAAAGCATCTTTCCGGCTGCCTGCGCCGCTGGAGGCTTAGACCATTTTCGAGATTGACTTACCCACCCGCTCCCCCTCCCGACCACCCCCAGTCGCTCTTGGGATCATAATCATGAGGGGAAGCGGGTGGCTCGGTGGCTCGATGAATATCGAAAATGCCCCGGAGCGTGTCACGGCTCGACCAGATTTGATCAAAATGTGTTCAGGCTCTCTAAGGAAGCGCCATTGAACCAATCACTTAAGTCGCGTTCACGACCCCACTGCACACTACACGACAGTATTGCCGAGAGGCCGGGATTCTGCTGGAGTGAGACGATTCTATTTTCGCGAA
>JAQBYC010000007.1 GCA_027623205.1 Pseudomonadota bacterium
ATCGATGAGCCCGCTATGGTGGCGTGACTCAAACCAAACAGCCTCCGGCAAACCCGGAGCGGTTCAGGTCCTGCTTAATCCAAGTGATCAGTGGGCCTTGATCACAATCCGTCTTGCGGTTTCCGTAGTTCGATTTCGTATGCCCCCGACGTCGCGACACGCTTGTCTTATGAATAAGTCGATCTTTTGTGGTTTAAGAGATCACCATCAGGGGGCGGCCATCTCGACGGCTTCGAAGCCGCGCCACGGGCCACATCGATGGATCACCTCGGCCTTGTAGAGGCCGTTGATGGTCTCGGCCAAGGCATTATCATAGGAATCGCCGACGCTGCCCACGGACGTTTCGATCCCGCTCTGAGAAGCTGATGTTTGAGAAGACAGAAGCCTCGAGGAGAGAACCGAATGAACATGCACAAGAATGCCCGCCTGACACCGAAAGGTCGAGAGCTGTTGATCGTGCGGCTTGAACGCGGCGAACACCCTGAAGACGTCGCTTGCGCCATGGGCGTCAGCGTGCGGACCGTTTACAAGTGGCGCTTACGCTATCAAAAAGAAGGTCTGAGCGGGTTACAAGACCGCTCGTCCCGGCCCCTGAACAGCCCGGCCCGGACGCCTGAAGCCATTGAGGCGCAGGTCATTACGCTGCGCCGGCAGAAGCGTGTCTATGATCTTATTGCAGACCAAACCAACCTCTCCCGCGCCACCGTCGGCCGTATTCTCGTGCGCCACGGCCTCAATCGCTGGCGGGATCTGGAGCCGGCCGAGCCGGTGATCCGCTATGAGCGGGACCGGCCCGGCGAGATGATCCACATCGACATCAAGAAGCTGGGCAAATTCAACCGTGTGGGCCACCGCATCACGGGCGACCGCCACGGCCAGAGCAGCGCCAGAGGCATCGGCTGGGAGTTCGTCCACGTCTGCGTCGATGACCACTCCCGTCTGGCCTTCAGCCAGGTCCTGGAGAGTGAGAGGAAGGAACGCGCCATGGCCTTCCTGAAGGCCGCCGTGGCCTGGTATCAACGCCTCGGCATCAAGATCGAGCGGGTGATGACGGACAACGGGTCGTGTTATCGCTCCAAGGCCTTCAACAAGCTTTGCAAGGCCATGGCCATTCGCCATATCTACACAAAGCCCAATACGCCCAAAACCAACGGCAAGGCCGAGCGCTTCATCCAGTCAAGTCTCGGGGAATGGGCCTATGCCCTTGCTTTTGACACCTCGGAACAACGAAAAGCGGAACTGCCGTACTGGCTGCATCATTACAATTGGCACAGGCCACACGCTGGGATAAAAAGAAAAACACCAATCAGCCGATCAGGCTTCGATGTGAACAGCCTATCGAGACTCCACACCTAGACATATCGTGCCATCTCAGGCTGCCGATAAAGCTTGACGAGGGTCAAAATCAGGGGTCAGAAAATCGGCTTGATTTATGGCTGGCTTGGGCTGTAACTGCCACCAGACCTGCCGCTGGACTGACCGTCCAATCATTAATATTAGAGGCGCGGATTGGAGAAATGCAAGATGCCATCCATGGTCTCGAACTCGCCCCAGGGCGTGGCGTGGCGGCCGAACGGTGCATAGTCGAATTCACAGACCCATTCGTTTACGAAGAACAGCTCCCATAGACCACTGTGAATGTCGGGGCCATGAGTACCGATGTGGACGCGCTTGACGCGGCGGTTCAGAAAATCCATCGCCGGCTCGATCGCCGTATCTTCGGCTCCCTGAATATCGATATCCATCAGATCGACATGAGGCAATGGCGCAAGAATATCCGCCAAGGGTATGGTGCTGACGAATTCAAAATCGAACAGATCCCGGCCGGCCGCGCTGTGGTAGGGAATTTGCATGCCGCAGCGTCCAGCCGTCATCAGATTCCGTAGTGCCTGGTCCGTATTGTTTACTTTGATGATCTCGTCGACGATTGTATTGATCTCCCCTGGTTTTACGATGCCGTTGTAATAGAGGCCGGCGCCACGCATGAATAGCTTGGGATCGCTATCGACACTGACCGCTGCCTTGATCAGCCAATGGTCGCGCGGGTCAATGCCGTTGACTTCCAGGTGCCGCTTGGCCCATTCGAAATGGGTCGCCTCCGCCTCGACGATGACCAACTGGCAAGGCATCGGGTTCAGATTTTTCAATGCCCGGTAAGTGTCGACCGCGCGGGCCGCATAACCGCCGCCCAGTTCAACCATGACGAACCGATCCCGTGCCGCCCGGACGGCCTTGTAGAGCGCCGCGAATTCAAAAAAAGGCTCGCCGTCCTCTACTCTCGGCAGCCGCACCTCCACAGTTCCGTCAGCCCTTTCCCGCGGAGTATTGGATGGATGATGCCGTACGATGAACTCCCGGGCGGTCATGACACCGAGGAAATTGGCGATACAGCCATCTGTGCAAGTGCCGCGCCAGGGTTCAATTCCGGCAAAGGTCTCGACCAACGGACCCAGTTCGTTCATGGATATCTCCCGCTGGCGCCGATGACGAAACGCGGCGTGGCGGCACAATATGGCCGCCTATAGTTAATGCCTGCTTAAGCCGGCAGATTCCGCTGTTTTAGACGGGGACCTTGATATCAAGCCAGCCGTGGGGGGTTGTCGTCGCCTGATCATCATGGCGCAGCAGGATATTGGTGGTTTTCGAGACCACAAGGGCCGGGCCGGAAATGATCTGGCCCGCGGCCAGCCGGTCAAAGTCAAAAACCGGGGCGTCCAGCCATTCGCCAAGATAAATGCGCCGATGGCCGGAGGCCGGCGCGGGCGCGCCGGTCTCTACCAAGGGCTCTTGGGGGAGGGTCGGCAGGGCGCCAACAGTTGCGACCCGGGCGTTGATCAGCACCGGGTCCTGATCTTTCAAGCTATAGGTATAAAGTGCCTCGTGGCGGCGTTCGAAGGCTGCCTTGATTTGATCCAACAAATCGGGCGATGCAAAATCGATCATATCCAGGGGGACATCGATCTCAAATATTTGTTCGCCATAGCGCATATCGGCGGAACGGACGCTTTTGATGGTGCCGTCAAACCAGCGACTCAACCGCTTCCGGCCCTCTGCCTCCATATCTTCATACAGGCTGGCTATGGCACGGATGTCCAACTTGGAGGTATCGCCAATATGAGTGCGGGTGACCTCTAATCGCAGTTCCGTTGCAAGCATGCCCCAGGCCGATAGAACCGAGGCGATGCGGGGCACAACAACGCGGCCGAGGCTAAGCTGTCTGGCCAGTTCCGTCGCGTGCAGGCCCGCTGCCCCGCCAAAGGCCAGTAGGGCAAAGCGGCGCGGGTCGACGCCCCGGCGGACCGTCGCCAGACGCACGCCTTCCGCCATCTGCGTATTGACGACCCGGTGTATGCCCTCGGCCGCGCGGATGCCATCCAGACCGAGCGCGGCCCCCAGGCGCGACAGGGCGTCCGCCGCCGCACCAAGGTCCAGGCCCGCCCGGCCGCCCAGAAAATTGTCCGGGTCCAGATAGCCCAGCACGACGGACGCATCGGTGACGGTCGGCGCCGTGCCGCCGTGGCCATAGCAGGCGGGTCCCGGTATGGCGCCGGCGCTTTCTGGCCCCACTTGCAGTAGACCGCCGGTGGCAACCCGTGCAATGGACCCTCCGCCCGCGCCCAGGGTGACGATATCCAGGCTGGGCAAGGCAATCCGTTCGTTGGCGATACGCCGGTCGGAGGCCAAGGTGGCCGCGCCGTCGACGATCAGTGAGATGTCAGATGACGTGCCCCCCATGTCGAAGGAAATAAGGTCGTCAGCACCAATCAGTCCGGCGGCATGGCGGGCGCCGGCCACGCCCCCCGCGGGACCGGACAGCACCGTGCCCGCCGCCATGCGGATCGCCTCGGCTATGGGGGCAATGCCGCCGTGGGAGAGAATGATCAGCACCGGACCGTCATAGCCCGCGGCCTCGAGCGCCTGTTCGAGCTGGGAAAAATAGCCGGCCAGAACGGGCGCGACATAGGCATTCACCACAGTGGTGGAAACCCGTTCGTATTCCTTGATCTGCGGCAGCACTTCAGAGGATAGGCAGACATGAACCTTTGGCAGGGCCTGGATCAGCGCCGCCCGCGTTGCTTCTTCATGCCGGTTGTCGCGATAGGCATGCAGGTAGCAGACGGCGATCGAGGTCACCTTTTCGCGCTTCAATACGCGGATGGCCTTGTCCAGCGAGGCGCGATCGAGAGGTATGGCGATCCGCCCGTCGGCCTTGATGCGTTCCCTAACGCCAAGACACAACCGCCGGGGCACCAGGGCCCGTGGCCGCGCCAACCTCAGATTATAGCGCTCGGGCTTTAGACCTTCGCGCATCTCGAGGACGTCGCGGTGACCTTCGGTGGTCAACAGTCCGACCTTGGCGCCCTTGCGCTCCAACAGCGCGTTGGTGGCGACCGTGGTGCCGTGAACGATCCGCTCGGTGCCGGCCAGCAGCGCGGCAAGGTCCAGCCCCAGGGTTGCCGCCACCTGGGTCAGGCCATCCATGACGCCCCTGGACTGATCGGCCGGCGTGGAGGGGACCTTGCCCAGGGTGACCTGTCCGGAATCGTCAATGGCAACGAGGTCGGTGAAGGTGCCGCCGACGTCAATCCCTATGCGATACATCTTCGTTCCGCCGTCTATTTGGTTGCAATTTTATCGGTTTCAAATTGGCTGCGCCGGTTTAGCCCTGTGCCGGGTGGTATAACCGTTGATACGGTCATGGTCCCTGGCGGCCTGATCCCGTTCGCCGGGCGGGCCCCAGCCGCCGCCGCCCGCCGAGTGCACCTCGAAGATGGTACCGGCGGGGACGTCGATACCCTCTTCCTTGGTGCTCAAGACTTTTGGGCGGCGCCCCGGCGCCCGCATCAGATAGCGGTGCGGCGCGCCGTCCTCGCCGCCAAGCAGGCCAGCGGCGCCATGGCGCGCGCCGTCGCCGGCGGTGTTGGCGCGGCAGGGCGCCTCCGTCTCCACCTCCAATTCCATATCAACCCCGGCGCCGCCGGTAAAGCGGCCGTCGCCGCCCGAATCCGGACGGTATTCATGGCGTCGAAAATACAGAGGGAAGCGGCTTTCCGCGACTTCGATGGAGCCGAATTTTAATCCTCCCGCGGAATGCCATTCCCCCGTGCCATGCCAGCCGTCGCCCCCGGAAGAGGCGCCGGCGCCGGGGCGGGCATGGAACATATGCCAGATGAAAGATTTGCCGTTGCGCGGATCTTCGCCCTTGATGGCAATGCGGAAACGCCGGCCCCAGCCAGCCATGACGCGATCGGGACAGGCCGGGGCAAGGGCCCTGACAATAGCCTCTATAATTTCCTGGGCGCAGTGACTGGTGGACAAAGTGACGGGCGCGCCGGGATTGGCCCAGACAACACTGCCCTGTCGGGCGATGACCTTGACGGGCCGCAGCGAACCATCGTTCTTCGGCGTCTCGGGATCGAACAGGAAAGCCAAGGCCATGGCCACGCCAGATTGCATATTGGCGTGGGACGAGTTGATGAAAGAGGTAACCTGGTCATCGGAGGCGGTCAGATCAATTTCCAGATCGCTGCCCCGCTTGGTAACCTTGGCCCTGACGGCGATATCCTGGTTGCCCCGGCCGTCGTCGTCCAGCAGGGCGACGCCCTGATAGGTGCCATCCTTCCAGGTGGCGATGACGTCACGGGCCTGTTTCTCGGCCGAGTCCAGGATTATTTCCACCGCCGCCTGAACCACATCGGCGCCGAATTCGTCTACAAGTTTCAGAAGCCGTCTCTCGCCCAGGTGAACAGAGCCGATCTGGGCCGCCAGATCACCCTGAAAATCCTGTGGATGGCGAACGTTCACCGACAGCATCTGCATCAGGTCCCGGCTGACCTTGCCGCCGGTATATAGCCGCAGCGGCGGCACCCGCAGGCCTTCCTGCCAGATTTCCGTAGCCGAGGCGTTGTAGGCGCCATGGGTAGCGCCGCCGATATCGGAATGGTGCGCCCGATTGACGGTCCAGAACAACAGGTGATCATCAAGGAAGACGGGTACGAAGGCTGTCAGATCCGGCAAATGACTGCCGCCAAAATAGGGATCGTTCAACAGGAAGACATCGCCGGGGTGGATATCATCGCCAAAAAATTCGACCACCGCCTTGACCGCCCATGGTAGCGCGCCGACGTGGACTGGAATATGTTCAGCCTGGGCCACAAGGCGGCCACAGTCGCCACAAATGGCGGTGGAAAAATCCCGACTGGCGTTCAGAATTTGCGAATACGAGGTTCGCAACATGGCCTCGCCCATTTCCTCCGCGATGGCAACCAGACGGTGGTGAATGACAGAGGCGGTGATCGGATCCACTTTATTCACTGAATCGGGTACTCCGTTTCCTGCGCCGCTGTTTGGGTGCGGCCCGGCGGGTCGGTGCCTGATACGGCGGGCTGATAGTGTAGGTTGTCCCACACCGGTGAACAATGGTGATATGCCACTCCGCTTGGCACCTGCCCACGAAGCCCGCTATAGTCGCCTTAGCTGACTTTGGAAATTGATACAACAAGGAACCAACCACCATGCGTGATGCTGTCATCGTCTCAACCGCCCGTACGCCGATCGGTAAGGCCTATCGCGGCGCCTTCAACAACACTCATGCGGTCGATATGGGTGGCCATGTCATCCGACACGCCGTGGAACGGGCCGGCGTCGATCCGGCCGAAGTTGAAGATGTGATCATGGGCGTTGGCCGGACCGAAGGTTGCACCGGGGGCAATGTGGCCCGTGGCTCGGCCATGCGGGCGGGTCTGCCGGTCAACGTCTCTGGCCTGACCGTCAGCCGGGCCTGTTCATCGGGCCTGAATGCCATCTCCGTCGCCGCCCAGCGGATCATCACCGACGGCGCGCCCGTGGCCGTGGGCGCGGGTCTTGAAAGCATATCCCTGGTGCAGAACGATCATGCCAATACCTACTTCCGGGTCAACGGATGGCTGGAAGGTCACCTGCCGTCGATCTATGACCCGATGCTGAAAACCGCGCAGACCGTGGCCGACCGGTATGGCATCTCGCGCGATGTGCAGGATGAATACAGTTTCCAAAGCCAGATGCGCACGGCGGCGGCGCAACAGGCCGGCCGGTTTGACGACGAAATCGTACCCATGGCCACGATCAAGGCAGTGACCGACAAGGAAAGCGGCGAGGTTACATATGTCGATACCCTGTTGGAACATGACGAAGGCAATCGTCCCTCCACCACCTTGGAAGGCCTGCAGAGCCTGAAGCCGGTGACCCGGGAAGATGGCCATATCACCGCCGGAAACGCCTCGCAGCTATCGGATGGGGCCTCCGCCTGCGTTCTGATGAGCGACGCGGAAGCGGCCAAGCGTAACCTGGACGTCATGGGCATCTATCGTGGCCTTGTGGTGCACGGCTGCGAGCCCGATGAGATGGGTATCGGCCCGGTCTTCGCCATTCCCAAACTGCTGGAACGCAACGGCTTGACGGTAGATGACATCGGCCTGTGGGAATTGAACGAGGCTTTCGCGGTGCAGGTGCTCTATTGCCGGGATAAATTGGGCATTGATAATGACCTGCTGAATGTGGACGGCGGTTCCATCTCCATCGGCCATCCCTATGGCATGACCGGTGCCCGTCTGACCGGCCATGCCCTGATCGAAGGTAAACGCCGGGGCGCGAAATACGTCGTGGTGACCATGTGCGTCGGCACCGGCATGGGCGCCGCCGGCCTGTTCGAAATTCCGCAATAGCAATCCGGAAAAATCCGGCCACGGCGGGCTCTTTGCCAGAAATGGTAAAGAGCCCATTGTCGTTTCAGCGTTCGAGCAATTTTCAATCTATTGGATTCGGTTTGGCGATCTGAGTGATTGGTTCAATTGCTCTTTTCTTAAGAGTTCGGGCATGTTTAGAAGAAACATGCTCTAGCGGCCGCCCAGCCAGATTTGACGCGCCATGGTCACGGCCTGTTCGATGCGCTGGTTGATCTGCTGATCGGTCAGGGTGCTGAGCGGGTGGGTGATGACGACCGGATCCAGATCATTCATACCCAATGCAGCGCGCTGCACATGGGCCTCGTGCAGGAATTCAGAGGTGACGACAACGGCGGTTGGAACCCCCAGAGTCTCAAGCTGAACACTGTCATGCATACAGCACGACGTGCAGCTGCCTCAATCGCCGATGGCGGTCAGAACAATGTCGTTCTCGGCAACGATTTGATCCACCAGTTCCGGCAGGGCGTTCTTTGAAAAGCTTTCCTTGGCGTATTGGTTTACGGCGGCAAAGTCGTGCTCTGCACAAAGCCGTTCCGTAATGCCGCGCAGCAGCCGGTTGCCGTTCCATTTGGTGTTGTCCAGGACGCCCAGACGCAAGCCGTCCAGAGAGGTCACGCGGGCGGCGATGGATACTACCTCGGCTTCGACCACGCCGCGTGGGTCATAGACCGGAAGGCCGGAATTATCGCCGCTTATGTTCATGCCATCATTCCTTGTTCTGAAAATTTGCGACTATTATATCGCCAACCCGTCTAAAGAAAACAGGTGCCGTCGACGCAGACCGGGCCGGTGACGGGGGCCTCGCCGTCGATGCCTTGCAGTACCGGACTGCTCATATGGCCCCAACCGGGCAGGAAGGCCGAAAAGCGCCCCGCTTCGCCGCCTGCCACGAACAGGTGAATGTTATCGGGCGAGGGGACAATGGGGTTCATATCATCCAGTTCGCGGCCGTACCATTTTGGCAGGCTGCGGTTATAGACCTTGCCATAACGGTGATCAAACGCGATGTCGCCAAACCGGACCTGGGCATTGTGCCACAAATATTGCCGGATATCGTGGCGGCTCCAGCTCTGGCCGGCGATGGTCAGGGCGTGCTCCAGGCCCAGAACCACCGTGCAATGACCCGACGAAACGGCATTGTTGTGGGCATAGGTGGACATGGCCGAGACGATGGAATCCAGAATGCCGCGGGCATCGTTGGCCTGGTGATTGGTGACGCTATGGGGCGCCTCCGCCGCGATGACGAAGACGGTGGAGTCGGCGGCATCAAAGCCCTTCTCAACATGATAGGGGGCCAGGGGGCTTTGCGCTTCGTTCTCGGCGATGCAGAAGCTGTATTTGCCGGGATGGCCCAGGGTGCTTTTGTCCAATTCGCCAGGCCAGGCACCGCCCACGTTCAGCAAAATCATCCGCACGGCGCGCCCGATCGTGGCATTGGCCCGGTTGCCGGAGCCGAATACATTGCAGCCAGCATTCATGCCGATCCGTTCCGCCATGGGCCCGTTTACCACTAACAGGGGACAGGCCATATGGGTGGTCGCCTGCACGCCATTCAGATTGAAGGCGGTATTGGTCAGCGCCAGCATGGCCGCCCGTACCACGGGGGCATATTCCGGTTTGCAGCCCGCCATGACCATATTGATGGCCAGAACTTTGCGGCTGAGACTGCCCCAGCGCGGCGGCACTTTGCATTCCACCCGCTCTGGATCGCCGCCCAGGGCGCGCAGCATGGCGGCCAGTTTTTCGGGGGTTGGCGGCACCACGGGAAAGCCGTCGGAGAAACCCTGTTCGAAATACCATTCCACCAGGTCGGTATCGCCCGCCAGACGATCCATGCTCAGATTGCTCACCGCCTCATTCATGGATATCTCCTAGCCATAGCGACGGAAATTGGCGGAAGAGAGTGGGAGTCGAACCCACCAGGCACGTCTAACGCCCCTCAACGGGTTTGAAGCCCGCGCGCAACACCGGAATGCGTTCCCCTTCCACCGACCAATCTAGGGCTTGATGCGGGGGCTAATCAAGGGCTGTCTGAAAATGTGCTATGACGGGCGGAAAATCTTGATCAATAAGAGCGTTATGATGACAGACGAAGAACAAAGATTGACGGTAAGGGCACCGGCGCCCGACTGGTTTCATTGGGCCGTTGGCCAGCGGGGCAAGTCGGCCCAGGTTACCGTGGACGGCTGTTCCATCCACTACCTGCTTTGGCAGCCCGACGGAAGCGTAACCGACCCCGGCGGCATTTTGTTCGTACATGGCGGCGGCGCACATGCCCATTGGTGGAGCCATATCGCGCCATTTTTCCGGGCCGGTTTCCGGGTCGCGGCGATCGACCTATCCGGCATGGGGGACAGCGGCAACCGCCCCAAGGACGTCTACAATGCGACTTTGCGGGCCGAGGAAATTCGGGCGGTGATCGCTGATGCCGGGTTGGGCGCGAAAACCTTTCTGGTGGGACACAGCTTTGGCGGCTTCATGTCCATGCGTTATGCCTCCATGTATGGCGATAATTTAGGTGGTTTGGTGATCGCTGATTCGCCTCTTTATCCGCCCGGTCAGGAGGATGATCGCCGTCGCCGGACCAAACCAATGGGCAATATCCGTCTGTACCCGAGTTTTGAGGAGGCGGTAGCCCGTTTTCGCCTGCGCCCGCGGCAACCCTGCGACAACGACTTCATCGTCGAATTTATCGCCCGTCATTCCGTGAAGGCGGTGGACGGCGGCTGGACCTGGAAATTCGACACCAATGCCATGTCCGGGCGGCGCTTCGCCGAGCCCTTTCACGAACATTTACAGGCGGCAAACTGCCGTTGCGCCCTGTTTTATGCGGCGCACAGCGCCCTCGTGACGGCGGAAATGGCGCGTTATATGAATAGCCTAATGGGACCGAAAGCGCCCATGGTGGTAATCCCGGCCGCTCAACATCATCTGACATTGGATCAACCGCTGGCCTTCGTAGCCGCCCTGCGGACCTTGTTGGACGCCTGGCAGCGGGCAGATGTACACTAGATTTTGCGTGCATCCACGCTGCCGGCACAATATAGCGTTGACAGTCAAGGGAGTGACCCTTAAAAAATTAGCCGTCAGTGCATGGACGCGGGATCTGGCAGCCGACGTTAAGGAAGGCCCGAGGTGATGGCAGCATCGCTTCGGGCCTTCTCTTTTGCGACCGTATGTGGCGTACTGATGAGCCCACGAGAATAGGTTTAGCGGCTTGAACAGTAAGACGAATAGCCCGGCGAACGGTGCGGCGAACGGAGACTGGGTCGGACGGTCCATGCAGCGGGTGGAGGATCCGACCCTGTTGCGGGGTCTGGCCCGCTTCGCCGACGACCTGCCCACGCCGCCACATGCCTGCCATGCCGCTTTTCTGCGTTCGCCCATCGCGCACGGCGAAATCCGCGCCATGGATACTGCGACGGCCGAAGCCATGCCCGGGGTGTTGGCGGTGATCACCGGGGTTGAGATGCAGGCTCATTCCATGTCGTTTATCACCGGTGTCAAGGTGGACGCACCGCAATATGCGCTGGCGATCGACCGGGTTCGATACGTGGGCGAGCCGGTGGCCATGGTGCTGGCCCAGGACCGCTATCTGGCCGAGGATGCCCTGGATGCCATTGTTGTCGACTATCAACCGCTAACGCCGGTGATCGACCCTGTCGTGGCGGCGGGCGCGGCGGCCCTGATCCTGCATCCCGGGGCAGGTAGCAACGTCCTGCATGATCGCACCTTCCGCTATGGCGATCCGGCGGCGGCATTCGCCAGCGCCGCGCATACCGTCGAGGCGACTTACCGTTACCCGCGCAATTCCTGCACCCCCATCGAATGCTTCTGTGTCATCGCGGATTTTGATCCGGGTTCGGAGTCTTTCGAAATCATGGCGAATTTTCAGGGCCCTTACACCCTGCACACCATCATGGCGCGCGCCTTGCGGGTACCCGGAAACCGGCTGCGCCTGAAAACGCCGCCCCACTCGGGCGGCAGCTATGGCGTGAAGCAGGCGGTATTTCCCTATGTCGTTGCCCTGGGCGTCGGGGCCCGCATCGCGGGCCGGCCGGTAAAATGGCTGGAAGACCGCCTGGAACATCTAACGGCGGCGACATCGTCGACCAACCGGGTTACCACATTGAAGGCGGCGCTGGATGAAGGGGGCCGCATTCTGGCATTGGATTACGATCAACTGGAAGATTGTGGCGCATTTTTACGGGCTCCGGAACCAGCGACGCTCTACCGTATGCACGGCAATATGACCGGCGCCTATGCCATCGACAATCTGGCCATTCATAACCGGGTCGTAGTGACCAACAAGACGCCGACTGGACTGATGCGCGGCTTTGGCGGGCCGCAGATCTATTTCCCGCTGGAACGGTTGTTGGACAAGGCGGCTGCAAATCTGGGGTTGGACCCGCTGGAATTGCGCCGGCGCAACCTGGTACCGGCCGAGGCCATGCCCCATCGCACGGCGCCAGGCGCGCTGCTGGATTCCGGTGATTATGCCCGCAGCGTGGACCGTGCGGTACAGGAAGGCGGGTTGGCTGAATTGAAGGCCTGCCGCGATGCCGCCCGGGCCGAAGGGCGCCTGTTTGGCATTGGTTACGCGGTGGTGGTGGAACCATCGATCTCGAATATGGGCTATATCACTACTTTGTTGAGCCCGGAGCAAAGAGCGCGGGCTGGGCCAAAAAACGGTGCCCTGGCAACGGCGACGGTGGCGTTTGACCCATCGGGCGCGATCAGTGTTGCCGTATCCTCCGTGCCACAGGGGCAGGGCCACCGCACGGTGCTGGCCCAGGTGGTGGCGGATGTCTTCGGTATGGATCCGCTCGAGGTGGCTGTCTTCACCGAACATGACACCGGCAAGGATCCTTGGACCATTGCGTCGGGCAATTACTCCTCGCGCTTCGCCGGCGCCGTGGCTGGCGCCACCCATACGGCGGCCCTGCGGTTGCGCGAACGGCTGACCTTGATCGCGGCGGCGGACCTGAATGTCCCACCGGAGCAGGTCCGCTATGGCGATGGCCGTATTTTTGCCCAGGGCAATCCGGATAATTCGTTGCCCTTGGGCCGCTCCGCCGCAAAGGCCCATTGGTCACCTCTGTCCATACCTGAAGGGGCGGGCGCCGGCCTGCGCGAAACGGCATTCTGGAACATGCCCGAATTGGCGGAACCCGACGAAGGTGACCGCATTAATTCGTCGGGCGCTTATGGCTTCATTTTCGATTTCTGCGGCGTCGAGGTCGATCCGGACACGTTCGCGGTGCGGATCGATAAATACGTCACCATGCATGATGCCGGGCGGCTGTTGAACCCCATGCTGGCCAACGGTCAGATTCGGGGCGGCTTTGCCCAAGGTTTGGGCGCGGCGCTGTTGGAGGAATTGGCCTACGATCCTGACGGTGGGTTTCAGACTGGGACCCTGGCTGATTATCTGGCCCCCACGGTCATGGAAATCCCCGAGTTGACCATCCTGCATGATCAATCGCCTTCGCCTTTCACGCCTCTGGGCGCCAAGGGTCTGGGCGAAGGCAATTGTATGTCGACGCCGGTCTGTATTGCCAACGCGGTGTCGGACGCGCTGGGGCGGGAATTGCGCACTTTGCCCCTGACCCGCTCCCGCCTGGCCGAATTGATGCTGGGAGAGGAGCCCCCGAGTACGCTTTCATCCACGGACCCGGTCCCCGGCACCTTGACCAAAGGTGGTGACGGCCATGCCTTGCAAGGGCAGGGCAGCACAATTGTGCCGGCGTCACCTGACGAGGTTTGGTCCATCTTGTTGGACGAGGGGAAACTCGCGGCCGTTATTCCAGGCTGCCATGTCCTGTCCATGACCGGCGAAAACACCTACCGGGCCGATGTCACCCTGGGCGTGGGGCCGGTCAAGGGACGTTTCGTGGCCACGGTAGGCTTGCGGGACCTGGACCCGCCCCACGCCTTGCGCCTGATCGGCAGTGCGGCAGGACCGCTGGGAACTTCGCAAGGAGAGGGCCTGGTAAGCTTGTTCGAAACGCCCGAAGGCACCCGGGTCGAGTATAGCTACACCGTTCGAATTTCCGGCAAGGTCGCGGCGGTTGGCGGGCGCATGATCGACGGCGCGGCGCGCGCCCTGATCAATCAATTTTTCAAGCGTCTGGTCAGCCAGAGCGGCGGCGCGAGGGCGGAAGAGGTAGACGGCGCCGCAACCACATTGTTGGCCCGCTTGCTGTCCTGGTTGGGTTTGGCGAAATGAAACCCGCCGCCTTTGACTATGCCCGTCCGGACAACCTGGACGAGGCTCTGGCCCTGCTGGCGGATCGGGGCGCCGGGGCCCGTATTTGCGCCGGCGGCCAGTCCCTGGGCGCGATGATGAATATGCGTCTGGCAACGCCGGACATCCTGATTGACATCGCCGGCCTGCAGGAATTGAAAGCCATCGCCATTATGGACGGCGTCCTGGAAGTCGGCGCCGCCGTCACCCAGGACGAACTGTGGCGCTGGCCCGAACTGGCTGACCGGCAACCGCTGCTGGCGCAGATGTTGCCCTGGATCGGTCATTATCAGACCCGGCAGCGAGGCACCGTCTGCGGGTCCCTGGCCCATGCCGATCCAAGCTCGGAATTGCCCCTGGCGCTGGCCCTGTTGGCGGGCGACGTGGTGCTGCGCAGCCAGCGGGGGCGGCGGGTCGTTGGCGCGGGTGATTTTCAGACTGGCATGATGGCCACGGCGGTCGCGGCGGATGAGATGATCGTGGCGGCCCGCTTCCCTTTGGCCCAGCCCGGCAGCACGTCTGCCTTTCATGAAGTGGCGCAACGGCATGGAGATTTTGCCATCGTCGCCGTCGCCGCCGTGGGAAATGAAAATGGCGTCCGGCTGGGTGTTGGCGGGGTCGCCGACGTGCCCGGCGTAATCGATTTGACCTGGCCGGTAGCGGATACCACCCTGAACGACTTTGCCTGGGCCCTGGGTGGCGCGGACGACCAACATGCCACGGCGCGGTATCGCCGGCAGTTGGTGCGCCGGATCGGCAAACGAGTTATCGAGGAGGTCAGCGATGCGTTATCTTGAGGCAGGCAAGCGCCATAGGGTGAGATTTGCCCTGAACGGCCGCGCCGTGGAAGGGGAGGCGGAACCCCGCCTGTTGTTGAGCGACTTTCTGCGCCAGCATCTTGGCGCCTTTGGCACCCATGTGGGCTGTGAACATGGCTCGTGCGGGGCCTGCACCGTCCGCCTCGATGGCAAGGCGGTGCGGTCATGTTTGTTATACGCCGTCCAGATCGACGGCAAGGCGGTTGCGACGGTTGAAGGCCTGGCGAAGCCGGACGGGCTGAACCCTTTACAGGCGGCGTTGCGCAAGCATCATGGACTGCAATGCGGTTTCTGCACGCCGGGCATTTTGATGTCCCTGAGCCAGCTTCGGGACGAAGAACCCAATGCGGACGAGGCGCGTATTCGCGATGTACTTTCAGGCCATATTTGCCGCTGCACCGGCTATCATGGCATCGTCCAGGCAGCACTGGATGTATTTGGAAAAGACTAGAGATGTTCGATCTGGGTAGAAGTTTGTTGGCCAGCGTCATGCGGATGCCCGAGGCTGTGGCGATATCCGACGGCTCCAGGGTTTTGACCTACCGTGCCTGGCAGGACGAAATCCTGCGTGTGGTCGCGGGCCTGGATAGGTGTGGCCTGATCCTCGGCGATCATCTGGTGACCGTGCTGCAAAATCGGTACGAGGCGGCAACCTTGCATATGGCGGCGCAGGTCGCCGGTCTGGTGATAACCCCGCTAAATTGGCGGGCGAGCGGGGAAGAACTGGAATATGTCCTCAACGACGCCGGGGCCAAGGCCATTGTGTTTGAAGCTGCGGCCGCGGCGATTATTGCCGCCGCGCCTTTTGCCGCTGGCATCACCTGCATTGACGTTGATCACGACTGGGATGACCTGATTGACGCCGCGCCGGCGGCAGCTGTCTCTCGCGCCACGGTACGTGACCTTTCGGTGATGCTGTATACCTCCGGCACCACGGGACGGGGCAAGGGCGTGCCGCGCCGTCAGGGGGCGGAGCGCGCCGCCGCGATGGCCCATGTGGCGCAAAATCAATATGCCCGTGGCGAGGTCACGTTGGGGGTCATGCCCCTGTACCATACCATGGGTGTCAGATCGCTGCTGGCCTCGGTCCTGATCAACGGGCACTTCGTCTGTCAGCGACGCTTTGATCCAAGGGAAGCGTTGTCGCTGATCTTCGAGCACCGAATTACCAATTTATATCTGGTGCCCACCCTGTATCACGATTTATTGGCGTCTCCTTTCTTTGCCGGCGTCGATACCTCCTCTGTGCGCAAGCTTGGTTTTGCCGGCCAGGCCATGACCGATGGCCTGTTGCAGGATCTGGATGCCGCCTTCAAGCCGGAACTGTTCGTCAACCATTACGGCTCTTCGGAAATCTATACCTTCACCATCGAGCCCAACGCGCCAGCCAAGCCCGGTTCCGCCGGCAAGGCGGGCCTCAATCAGGAAATCCGCATCATCAAGCTGGACGCGGCTGGCCCCGATGATTGGGTGGAAGGGCGGGAAGAGGGTCAGATCATTGCCGCGTTGGATGGCGACGAATCTTTCGAAGGCTATTGGAAGCGGCCCGATGCGGACGAGAAATCATTGCATGATGGCTGGTACTATACCGGTGATATCGGCTATCAAGACGGCGACGGCGACATTTTCGTAACCGGCCGGGTCGATGACATGATCATTTCGGGCGGCGAAAACATCCTGCCCGTTGAAATTGAAAGCGTGCTGTCTCTGCATCATAGCGTGGGTGAGGTGGCGGTGGTCGGCCTGCCCGATCCGCGTTGGGGACAGCTGGTGACAGCCTTTATTGTCCGCCGCGACACCGTCAGTGAAGTGGATTTGGATGACTGGTGCCTGGAATCCGATTTGGCCCCCTTCAAACGGCCGCGAAGCTATGTCTTTATTCGGGAGATACCGAAATCACCGGTCGGCAAGATCCTCCGCCGTCTCTTGGTGAATGGCGAATACACAATAGAAGCGTAAGCAATCAGCAGCGTCGTGAGGGAGTAATCAGGCCATGTCCACGTCCTTTGAAAGCCAGCGGGCCAAATTGCTGGAAAATCTCGACGGGTTTCGGGTCGAGATAGATCCTGACCGGGAGCGGGCCGATATCATTCTCGACCGCCCGCCATTGAATGTTATCGAGATACCTCAGCGCGACCAGTTGCGTCTGGTGTTCGAGGAGTTGGACCACGACGACCGGGTGCGGGTGATCGTGCTGCGGGCGGAGGGCAAGCATTTCTCCTCCGGCGGCAACATCGCGGGTTTTCTGGCCGCCTCGCCGGAGCATGTCTCTGAACTGGCTAACAATATCGCCGCGCCGGCGCGTTGTCACAAACCGGTGGTGGCGCAAATTCGCGGCTATAGCTTTGGTGTCGGCTTCGAACTGCCACTGGCCTGCGATTTCCGTATCTGTTCGGAAACAGCGCAGTTCGCCCTGCCCGAACAGCGGATCGGTCAGATCCCCGGCTCCGGCGGCTCGATCCGCCTGCTGCACATGATCGGCATTCAACGCACCAAGGACATGACCTTCCGGTCGCGCCGGGTATCGGGCGCGGAAGCCAAGGATTGGGGCATCGTTCTGGACTGCGTTCCCGATGACAAGCTGGAAGAGACAGTGGATGCCTTCGTGGATGAACTGCGCGAGTTCTCGCCCCTGGCCCAGCGCACGATCAAGGGCGTGCTGAACGCGGCGCAGAACACCACGGTTGAGGCTGGTATTGAAATCGAAGGCAACGCCTATGGCCGTCTGCGGATGTCAGAGGATTTCAAGGAGGGCGTTGAAGCCTTCCACGGCAAACGCAAGGCCAAGTTCCGGGGCGTCTAAGCAGTGAAACCGCCGGCCTTTGAATATCTTGCCGCCACTTCCCTGGCGCAGGCCGTCGCCGCCCTGGCCAATGACGAGGCAAAGATTATCGCTGGCGGACAGAGCCTGGTGCCCATGTTGAACTTTCGTCTTCTCGCGCCGTCCCTGCTGGTCGATATCACCCGCATCCCCGGTCTGGACGCTATCGAGGAGGATGGCGGCGGCGGCCTGCGTATCGGCGCCTTGACCCGGCATCACACATTGGAGACCTCGGCCATGGTGCAGGCGCGTTTTCCCGTGCTCAGCGCCGCCATGAAGCATGTGGCGCACTTGGCTGTTCGCAATCGCGGCACCATCGGGGGTAGCCTGTGCCATGCCGACCCGGCGGCGGAATTACCCGGTCTGGCGCTATTGCTCAATGCGCAACTGAAAACGACCCAGCGTACAGTCGCGGCGGCTGATTTTTTTGAAGGCGCGTTGAGCACCGCCCTGGCCGGCGATGAAATCCTGACCGAGATCCAGTTGCCGGCATTGCCGCCGCGGACCGGCTGGGGTTTTGAGGAATTTGCCCGGCGCTCGGGCGATTTCGCCCTGACCGCCGTCGGGGCCACGGTCAGTCTGTCGGATGGGGAGGTCGCCGAGGCCCGCATTGTCGTGATCGGCGCCGATGACACGCCTCTGCGCGCCTCCGCCGCCGAAGTGCTGCTGACGGATCGGTCCGGCATCGCGGCCGCGGCAATCGCGGCACAAGGGCAGGTCTCGCCCAACGGCGATCTGCATGGGTCGGCGGATTATCGTCGCCATCTGGTCGGAGTTCTGACCCGCCGTGCGTTGACGGCGGCCTGGCGGCGGGCATCGGGAACCGGCGGGGAAGCGCCATGATACGGGTCACCGTGAATGGCGTGACGTCCGAGCATGCAGTCGAACCACGCCTGTTGCTGACGGATTTTTTGCGGCACCATCTGGGCCTGACCGGCACCCATGTCGGCTGCGAGCAGGGGGTTTGCGGCGCCTGCACGGTGATCCTGAATGGCGATAGCGTGCGCGCCTGCCTGTGCTTGGTGGTGCAGGCCGATGGCGGCGAAATTGAAACCGTGGAAGGCCTGGGCACTGTCGACAATCTGAATCCGCTGCAAAAGGCATTTCAGGAGCATCATGCGCTGCAATGCGGTTTTTGCACGCCGGGTATGTTGATGACCGGAGTCGATCTGCTGCGCAAATACCCTTTGGCCACGGATGCGGAGATCCGCGAGGGCCTGTCGGGAAATCTTTGCCGGTGCACCGGTTATGTGCACGTGGTGCAGGCGATCCGATCGGTGGTGCAGGCAGAAAAAAATGGAAGCTGAAGCCCGGCCAAAAATCATTGGCGCCCGGGTGCAACGGGTTGAAGATCCGCGCCTTCTGGCGGGCCGCGGCGCCTTCATCGATGACGTGAACTTGCCCGGTACCTTGCATGTTGCGTTCTGCCGCAGTGATCATGCCCATGCCCGCATTGTTGATATTGATAGCGCCGAGGCATCCCGGATGCCTGGTGTGACGGCGATTTTTACCGCCGCGGATATAGAGGGCAAGATGCACCCGATCCGGGCGACGTCGCGCATGGCGGACTACTTTGCGACGGAACTGCCAGTGCTGGCCCGTGACAAGGTGCGTTATGTGGGCGAGTCGGTCGTCGCTGTGGTGGCTGCAAACCGTTATCTGGCAGAGGACGCGGCGGAACGGGTCGCCATTACCTACGAACCGTTGGGTCATGCGATCGACCCGGTGGCCGCGGCGGAAGCGGGCAGCCCGTTGCTGCATGAAGAAGCGGGTACCAATGTCATCGTCACCCGGACATTCGCGCGTGGTGATGTGGACGAGGTATTGGCGTCGGCCCCCGTCCGCATCGGTGATACCTTCCGGATGCACCGGAAAACCCCGGCCGCCATGGAGAACAGGGGCTATCTGGCCGAATACGACCAGGGTCGGCGCGCTCTTACGCTGCATTCCACCACGCAGATCCCGGGTATCGTCCGGGACGCCCTGGTCGAGATGCTGGATCTGCCCGGCAACCGTCTGCGTGTGGTGGCCCCGGACGTGGGGGGAGGCTTTGGCGGCAAGGGGGCATTGTATCCGGAGGAAATTCTGGTTTGCATCATTGCCCGGCAACTGGGACGGCCAGTGAAATGGCTATCCGACCGTCTGGAGGACCTGATGACCACCAATCAGGCCTTTGATGAGATTGTCGAGGCCGAACTGGCCTGTGATGAAGAGGGCCGGATACTGGGCCTTCGGGCCGAGGTGATTGGTGATGTGGGCGCCTATTCAATCTATCCCTGGACCGCGGCGATCGAACCGGTGCAGGTGGTGTCGTTCCTGCCGGGCCCTTATCGCGTGCCGGTCTATCGTGGCCGGGTGCGTGCGGTCGCAACATCAAAAACGCCGACCGGAGCCTATCGCGGCGTCGGCCGGCCCATCTCGACTTTCGTGATGGAACGGCTGATTGACATGGCGGCGGCAAAGCTGTCCCTGGACCCGTTGGAAATGCGCCGGCGCAATATGGTACGAGCCGAGGAGTTTCCTTACAAGTCCGCATCGGGCATCGTATGGGATCGGGCCGGTTTCATGGAATGTTTGGATGGCGTCGCCACGGCGGCGGATTATAAAGCCCTGCGCCAAATACAAACAGAGGCGCGGGCGGCGGGCCGTTGGGTGGGTATCGGGTTGGCGTCCTATGCGGAGTTGACGGGCTTGGGCTCCCGCATCGCCGTGGCGCCGGGCATGCCGGTTAACACGGGCACGGAAAGCGCGAGGATACGGGTTGATTCCACCGGCGCAGTGACGGCCTATTTCGGCATTGCGTCTCAAGGGCAGGGCCTGGAAACAACCTTGGCCCAGGTAATTGCCGAGGAATTGGGCGTGCGGTTGGAGGATGTGGAGGTAATTCAAGGCGACAGCGCCGTGGTGGCCCATGGCACCGGCACCTACGCGTCCCGCAGCGCGGTGTTGGCGGGCGGGGCGGCGATCCTGTCGGCGCGGGCCGTGCGGGAAAAAGTGCTGGAAGCCGCGTCCCATTTGTTGGAGGCCGACGTTGGAGATATTGATACCGGGAACGGCCGGATTTTTGTCAAAGGAACTGACCGTGCGCTCAGTTTTCGCGAATTGGCGCGGGCCGTCTATTCCGAGATCGGGCGTTTGCCAAGGGAGGTGCGGGAAGGCATGGACCTGGAAGCAACCCGTATGTATGACCCTTATTTTGGTACCACGACGCCGGCCAGCCATTTGGCAATGGTAGAGATAGATCCGGAAACCTATGGGGTGACGATTACCCGCTATGTGGTAGCCGAAGATTGTGGCCGCATCATCAACCCCCTGATTGCCGATGGCCAGGTCCAGGGCGGTGTTGCCCAGGGCATCGGCGCCGCATTGATGGAGGAAGTGGTTCACGATGACGCGGGGCAGATCCTGACCGCCAGCCTGATGGATTATGTGGTGCCGACGGCGATGGAGATCCCCGCCATGGAGATAATCCATCTGGAAACGGAACGACCTGACAATATCGGCGGCTTTCGCGGCATGGGGGAAGGGGGCACCATTGGCGCGCCCGCGGCCCTGGCCAATGCCATCTCGGACGCCCTGGCGCCTTTGGGCATCATGATCAATGAATTGCCGGCAACGCCGGAGCGCCTCTTTCGCCTGATCGAGGCGGCGACTACGAGAAATGAACGAAGAGCAACAAGGGTAGGATAGATTATGGATCTAGGACTTGGCGGCAAGGTCGCATTGGTGACTGGCGGCGCGCGTGATGTGGGGCGGGAAATCGTTCTGTCCCTGGCCAATGAAGGCGCCGCCGTGGCGATCAACTATCGCGGATCGGAAGCCGAGGCCCAGGACCTCGTGGCCGAGATTGAACGGAGTGGCGGCAGGGCAGGCGCCTATGGCGCCGATGTCACGGATTATGACGCCGTACGCGCCATGACCGATCAGGTGGCGGCGGATTTCGGCCGCCTGGATGTTCTGGTCAACAATGCCGGATACGTCACGCCCCAGCGATTTGTCGACACCACGCCCGCGGACTGGCACAGCCAGATCGATGTCGGCCTGTATGGCGTCATCCATTGCTGTCATGCGGCGGTGCCCCACCTGGCGGCCTCGGGCAATGGCCGCATTATTTCCCTGGCGGGCGACTCTGCCCGGGTGGGCGAGAAGAGCCTGGCCATCACCGCCGCCTCCCGTGGCGGCGTCATATCCCTGACCAAGTCTCTGGCCAAGGAATTGGGCCGCGATGGCATCACCGTCAATCTCGTTGCCCTGGGCTTGGTCGAAACGGGCCACAGTGACAAGGCCTGGCTGGAAAAAAATATGTCCAAGATCGTGCGCAACTACCCGTCCGGCCGGATTGGCCAGCCCGACGATGTCGCCCCGGCCATCACCTTTCTTGCCTCGGCTGGCGCCAGTTGGATCACCGGCCAGATTATTTCCGTCAGTGGTGGCTACAGCACGGTCGGTTAAGGTATCGTGTTTCGAATCAGCGTCTGACCCACATCGAGAGAAAGGTTGTCGTTATGAACCAGTTCGTGAATCCCAAAGCCAGCCACAAGCCTCTGGGCGCCTATTCCCACAGCGTAAAGGTGCCGGCCGGTGCGGCCTGGCTGGTCGTCGCCGGTCAGGTCGGCATCAATGCCAAAGGAAAACTTCAGGTCGGAGCCCGCAAACAGGCGGAACAAGCCTTTCGCAATATTCTGGCCTGCCTGAAGGAAAACGGCATGGCCAAGAAGGATTTGGTCAAGTTCACGGTCTTCGTCACCGATCCGCGCCATATCGATGACTATCGTGCCGCCCGCAAAAAAGTTATTGGCGATGAGGTGCAACCCGCCTCGACCTTGTTGATCGTGGATGGGCTTGCCTCGCCCGACATCGTGATCGAGATTGAAGCCATGGCGGCCAAGGCCTGAGATCAACCCAATGGAACATTCGCCGGGACGGATATCGATAGCGGCCTGAACGTCTGGCAATCGACTTCCAACCACAAGCGGATGATCAAGCTTCGGGCTGGCAACTCGCCGGCCCGTGACGGGCCGGTGGCGTTGGCGTTTTATGCCAGCCTCGCATTTCGCATGACTTCGCCCAAGGAGGTCGGCGTGATGAGCAACCCCTGGCGCAATCTGCGAACGGCGGCGGCCTGGATGGAACAGTCATAGCATGGAAGGTTCGTTCATCTTGGTCAGCGTGTTCGGCATTTTTATTCCCGCGCTCATTCTGCCGGGACCGGATTTTGTCGCCGTCGTCCGTTCGTCAATGACCAGGGGCGCCAAGGCCGGCCTATGGACCACGCTGGGAGTTTCCATCTGCCTGGCGCTCCATGCCGCGTTGAGCTTGCTGGGCCTGTCCGCGGTGTTGGCGCAATATCAATGGCTGGCCTGGGCCGTGCGCCTGCTGGGCGCGGGCTATCTGATCTATTTGGGATTGTGCCTTATTTTTTCAAAATCCGAAGCAGCTGAAATTGTGAACCAGGATGGTATTGGTGTCGGTCGTGCCTTGCCCATTGGCGCCTTCCGGTTTGGTTTTTTTGTAACCCTGACCAACCCCAAGGCCGTTGTGTTGTTCACGTCGGTCTTCGCGACATCGGTCACACCGGCAACGCCCATCTGGCTGATGGCTCTGATGACCGGCCTGGTCTTTGCCGCGGCCCTGACCTGGTACGGCATCGTCAGTGTGTTCATGTCGTCGGCGCCGGTGCGGCGGCGTTTTACCGGCATCCGGCATTGGATCGAACGTGCCGCGGGCGTGGTCTTTGTCGGCATCGGCGGACGGATCCTGGGCGCTACACCCAATCCCGTTTTGTGAGACTCCACCTATTGGCAAAATGGCTGGATGCTTTAGCCTGCGCGCTAATATGCGGACAAAAAGAGAGGCGTCAGGTGCATTGGACGCGGGGTCCTGGCAACGTGCCCCGAAGGACACTCCTGACGCCTCGGAATCAGAGAGACCGAAATCTCCAGGGGCCGAAGCCGTCCGAACCACCAGGTGTGAACCCTGCGGTTCCTGATTCACGGAGTCCATCACCTGAAAACCCGTTGTCCGAAGACCGTTTCCCGAACCGCTATCCGAAAACAGTGGTCCGAAAACCCGCGCTTAAAGGCCTGCTGCTCCAACGGCCGGGTGGTCAAGAGGCTTCCCCCCGAAGGGAAAAACGCCACGCTCACCATGCCGCCCGGGCTTTTCCATCCATTGCCGCCGGCCCGAAAGCCCAGTGCAATAATTTTCCAGCCCAACCAATCAAGACACAGCCACGAGTTAAACCCGCTTCGCGCCTCAATCGGCTTGCCAGTCCGAACCACTCGCGGAATAAATCCCGAAGGAAAAATCCGAAAGCCGTCCCAACCGACCGGATCGCTCCGCCCGAGGGCATCCCGATCCCCGGTCCGTTTATACCCGAAGGCACTCCGTCCCGGTTGCTGGTCCAGCCAACCCGCCCAAAGGCGCGCCACCCTTTCCAACCGACCCGAGCGTCCGAAGAAGCTCCGGTCATTCGACCCTTCGCCGAACGATGCGACCCGAAGGCCGCACCGAGGGATCCCGGTCCCGAAATGCCATCCGTTTTAGTTGCCTAAGGCGGTATCCAGCGGCCCCCACCAACCTAGGCTGGCTAGAACCAATTGGGTCTTGGCACCCCGCGGCGGCCCCGGCTTTCGAATGCCCTGCTTTTGAAGGCTGGAAATTCGTCCTTCGTAACCGCTGACAAAATGGTGGATCATGATGTTGTTGGAAACAAGGGGAAATCGCAAGAATGCATCAATTAGCGGTGGATAACGGTAATATTAATGCACAGCTAGATCACAGGCTATCCACAGTTGGCTGTTGATCGTGTCCAATTCATCTTTCGATTCATCAACTTGAAGCAGACATTATGGAAAATCACTTTGCCCTGGGGCACGGCCTCATGGGAACGGTCCTGGGCCACGGGCGCACCCGATCGAACCCAGATGCCGAATCGATTCGGCTTTAGCTGAGATCACCCGGAACAGCCCGAAAACATCCTAAAACGCGGCGCGTAGAATTTCCATGACCTGGTCGGGCGAGCTCAATTTCCGGGGGTTGGAATAGGTCCAATCATCCAGCATGCAGTTTTCCGCCAGCTGGGGCAGCTGCGCTTCGCGGATACCCACCGCGCGCAGGGTGCGGGGCATGCCCAGGCCGGTGATCAATTTATCGAGGGCGTCGCCCGCGGACTGGTCCGGCCGGCCCACCGCCCGGGCGATGTCCGCCTGCCGGTTGTCGTTGACGGCGGCGTTATAGTTCAGAACATAGGGCATCATGACGCAGGATGTGTGGCCGTGCGGTACATCGGCGCTGCCGCCCAGAACGTGGCCGATGGCGTGGGAGGCGCCCAGCCGGGTACCGGTGACGATCCCGGTCATGGAGATCCAGGCCCCCATCAGGCATTGCAGACGGGCTTCCAGGTCAGTGGGGTCGGCCTTGACCCGCGGCAAGGCTTCACTCAACAGGCGCAACGCCTGCAACGCGGCGCCGTCCGTATAATCGTTGGCATCCAGGGAGCAATAGGTCTCGACCGCATGATCCACCGCCCGGATACCCGTGGACAGCCACAACCATTCCGGCGTGTGGACGGTGACGGCAGGGTCCAGGATCACTGAAATGGGAATGATGCCGGGATGCATGAAGCTTTGTTTCAGCTTCTTTTCGGTGTTGGTGATCCCGGCGCGGGCGTTGAACTCGCCGCCCGACAAGGTGGTCGGCACGGCGATCTGGCGGATCTTTGGGGCCGTGTATTCGGGGCGGTGACGTGCGCCGTTTTCGTCAACCCTGGTGCGGAAAGGCTCCAGCCCAGCGGCATCCTCGATGTTGTGTTCCAGGCAAATGGTCACCGCTTTGCCGCCATCGGTGGTCGAACCGCCACCGAAGTTGACCAGAAGATCACAACCCGCCTCGCGGGCGGCATTGGCGCAGTCCACCACGGCTTCGCGGGGCGAGTGGGACGGCATGTGATCCCAACGCCCGGCGTAGCGGGGGCCCAGGGCCGCCGCCATCGTCTCGACGGCATCCGTTTCACGGTTGAGGCTACCGCTGACCAGCAAGAAGACCCGCTCGGCGCCCAGGCGTTCCGCTTCCCCGGCCACCGCCGCGGCCGCCGGCTGGCCAAAGATCACCCGGTCCATTCCCGTAAAGACCACCTGCCCGCTTTGCATCCCAGCCATCCCTTTGAGCTTGTGTTGATAAAAAATCCAGCACGCCCCGACCGGGTATCAGGGGTTTGGATCGTTGATCTTGTCCAGAGGAAAGATCGGCCGACGCACGTTTTTGAAATCGAGCATGTCATAATCCGAAGTGCAGACCCCGACCCCGGCGCATTCGATTACCTCGGTGGCGATATCGCGAAAGCCAGCGCGGTAGTGAATGCGGCTTTTCAGCAGCAGATAGCGCTTCTGCGTGGGATCAATACCCAGGCTTTGGAAACAATTCAAATCGTTGGGTTCCTGGTGCCGGCTGATTACCACGATCTCCACCTTGCCGGTGTCCAGCACCACGGTGGGCCCCATGTCCTGCAGCACCCCCTGCTGCATAGGTCCGCGATTGCGGAATTGACCGTTGGAAATCAGTTTTACCGTACCGCTGACCGGCCTGGGTTCTCCCTTGCGGCCGATGGAGGGCATGTCGATCTTGCCGCCCAGGTTTACCGTGACCCGGGCGCCGATGCCGGCGGCAATCATCTCCTGCACCGCGCCGGGATCATGAATGGCGAAGGCGGCAACCTCTTCAAGGCCGGCATCCAGCACCGCGCCCAGAACAGTCATGGTATCCATGGTCCCGCCCGAGGCGGCGTTGTCGTAATGATCCAGCACAATCACCGGCCCCTTGGTCGCCGCTTTGGCGCGGGCCAGGGAGTCCTCCAATGGTTCGATCTGGTAGACGAAGGCCTCGCGCTGGGCCCAGGCGAAATCCAGCAATTCATCGCGGTAGCGCGCGGCCAGTTCCGGATCGTTGTCCGTGACCACGACGGCGGAGAGCCCGGCATTGTATATATCGGCATGGGGGAACCCCACGAACAGGGTCGCGGTCAGGGCACCCTCCGCCTCCATGCGCCGGGTCATTTCCTGCAGATCCTTGTTGGGAAAATTGTCGGTGCCCTGGCGCATCACATGGGGCAGCATGGGCCGATTGCCCCATGCCAGGGTCGGCCGGCCCTCGCCCCGCAACATGGCGAAGACCGGTTTACCGGCCCGCGAGGCCGTCTCGTAATTGTCGATGTGAGGATAGGTTTGGTAGCCGGCGATCACCGTGGCGTTGTCGGCGATGGCGGAATACATGTTGGTATGCATGTCGAGGGTCACGGCCATGGGCACGTCGGGGGCAATTTCGCGCAGACGGGTCAGCAATGCGCCCTCGCCATCGTCCGTGCTTTGCGTCACCATGGCGCCGTGCAGATCCAGCAGAATGGCGTCGCAGCCCGCCGCCACCGCGGCGCAGATTTTGTCCGTGATATATTTGTAGGCTTCATCGTCTACCGGCCCCGAGGGCGGTGCATTGGCGGCGATGGGGAAGACCATTTCAGCACCGGCCTCCTCCGCCAGATCGATATAGGCGCCAACACCGCTACCCGTGCCCTTAAAGGCGTCATAGACCTCCTGACCCTCGTAGGGCAGGGGTTGTGCCTTGGCGAAACGTTCGATTGGTGTGGGCACCGGGGAAAAGGTGTTGGTTTCATGTTTCATCATGGCAATGACCACGCGCATGGCTGTCTCCAGGGTGCGATTGATTTGACCTTACGCTGGCAGAGTGATCGGGTGTAGGCAAGCGGCTTCTGGTCTATCGCAGAACCATCAATCCGTTGCTTGTCGCATCAAAGCGGGCGACGTAGAGTGCGGCCATGTCAACAATCGATCGAATTTCACGATTTTGTGCCGCCTTGGGGCTATTCGCCTGCATGGCGCTGTTGCTGCCGCTTTCGCCGGCGCAAGCACAGGCGGTTGATTTGTCGACCCCTAAACTCGACTACGAGAACGGCAATTACGGGGCGGCTTTGGCAGGCTTCAAGAGCGGCGCGGCGCAGGGTTCAGCGGACGCGCAGTATTGGGTGGGCGTGTTGCACGACCGCGGCCAGGGGGTGACTCAAAATCGTGAAACGGCCTACCAGTGGTTTGGCAAGGCCGCGGCGCAAGGCCATGCCGAGGCGCAGCGGTCCGTGGCGGTCTACCTGGAAGAAGGCAAGATTGTCACCCAGGATTTGGCGCAGGCCGCGGAATGGTATCGAAAGGCGGCGGCGCAGAACAACGTCAAGGCGATCCGTAATCTGGCGCAGTTGGTTATCAGGGGACGGGGGGTCGCGCGCGATTTCGCCATGGGTGCGAGCCTGTTGCAACGGGCTGCCGACATGGGTAACGCCAAAGCCATGCGCAACCTTGGCTATCTTTATTATTTCGGCAAGGGTGTGCCGCAGGATCAAGCCGCGGCGGCGGCCTTGTTCAGCGCGGCGGCCGAGGCCGGTCTGGACAAGGCGAAATATAATCTGGGTTTTGTCCACTACCGGGGCGATGGGGTGCCACGGGATCTGGCAGCGGCTGCCTATCTTTTTGGCCAGGCGGCCGAGCAAGGCAACGCCGACGCGCAGTTGATGTTGTCGCGGATGTATTTACTGGGCGAAGGGGTGCGGAAAGACCCTGCCAAGGCCTATTTCTGGGCTCTATTGGGGGCGGTTCAGAAACCCGAGTTAGCGGAATGGCATTTCGACAAGCTGCGTGGGCAATTGTCCCTGGCCCAGATGGACCGTATCAGGGCGCAAAGTGAGGCCTGGAATCCAAAGGGCTAGCAACGGGATGAGTAGCATGTGGGAGGAAACATTATGAGTGATGAACTGATCCGGATGAGCGCGGTCGATCTGATCGCCGGCTATCGCCAGGGTCGTTTTTCGCCGGTCGATGCGACAACGGCGGTGTTGGATCGCATTCATGCGGTGAACGCGAAGATCAACGCCTTCATGATCATCGATGACGAGGGCGCCATGGCCTCGGCCAAGCAGTCCGAGGCGCGTTGGGCCAAGGGTGAACCCAAGGGACTGGTGGACGGCGTGCCGACCACCATCAAGGATTTGATGTTGACCAAGGGCTGGCCGACTTTGAAAGGCTCCCTGACCATCGATCCCGCCGGCCCGTGGGATGAAGATGCGCCCTGTGTCGCCCGGCTGCGGGAACATGGCGCGGTATTGTTGGGTAAGACCACCACGCCGGAAGTAGGCTGGAAGGGGCTGACCGAGAGCGCGTTGAGCGGCATCACCCGAAACCCCTGGAATCTGGCGAAGACGCCGGGCGGTTCGTCGGGCGGTGCGGCTGCGGCCTTGGCGGCTGATATGGGGCCGCTGGCCGTGGGTTCGGACGGCGGCGGGTCAATCCGCATCCCCTCCGCCTTTACCGGGGTGTTTGGCCTGAAGGCGAACTATGGCCGGGTTCCGGTCTATCCCGAAAGCGCCATGCGCACGCTTTCCCATGTCGGGCCCATGACGCGCTCCGTGGCCGATGCCGCGTTGCTGCTGAACGTGCTGGCGGCGCCCGACTACCGCGACCACACGGCCTTGCCATACCAGGCGATCGATTTCACCCAAGGTCTGGATGATGGCGTCGCCGGCCTGAAAGTCGCTTTCAGCCCCGATCTGGGTTATGCCCGCGTCGATCCGGAGGTCGCCCGGATCGTGGCCGATGCCGCGGCGGTCTTTACCGATCTGGGGGCTGTAGTGGAACAGCGCGATCCCGGATTTGAGAATCCCAAGGCGGTCTTCAAGGCTCATTGGTGGGCCGGCAGCGCCGGCGCCTTTGCCCATATGCCGGACGAGATTAAGGCCAAGCTGGAACCGGAATTGGCCCAGATCGTTGCCGAAGGACAGGAACTGTCGATCCTGGATTATATCCGGGCCATGGAAGGGCGGACCGCCTTGTGCCTGCATTTGCGCACGTTTTTTCAGCAGGTGGATCTGCTGCTGACCCCCGCCCTGGCGGTGCCGGCCTTTGATGTGGGGCGGTTGCAGCCGCCCGGCAGCCCGCCGGATGATACCTATTGGACCGATTGGACGCCGTTCACCTATCCCTTCAATCTGGCGCAACAGCCAGCCTGTTCCATCCCCTGCGGCTTTACCCGGGACGGTTTGCCGGTGGGCCTGCAGATTGTCGCCGATAACTTCCGTGAGGATCTGGTGCTGCGAGCCGCAAAAGCGTTCGAGTCGGCCCGGCCCATGGACCGACGGCCCGAACTGTAAGCCGTCCAGACGGCTGCGTCATGACGGAGATACTTTCAGTCCAGCAAATGTACGGCGCCGACCGCGCGGCCATGGCCGCGGGGACTAGTGGTGAAGTGTTGATGGAAACCGCCGGCCGTGAAGTCGCCGGAGCGATTCTGGATCGCTTCGGCGCACGATCTACGGCGGTACTGTGCGGCCCGGGCAACAATGGCGGTGATGGCTTTGTCATTGCCCGGCATCTGAAAAAGGCGGGCGCCAAGGTTTCCGTAGCCCTATTGGGCGATAGGACCAAATTGCGCGGTGACGCCGCTCGCATGGCCAAACGTTGGCGGGGCCGGGTTGCATCCTTGGACGGCGATGTGCTGGACGGTGCGGCCCTGGTTGTCGATGCGCTTTTCGGCGCCGGCCTCGCCCGGCCCGTAGCGGGCGCGGCGCAGTCGGTTTTGGCGGCGGCCCAGGCCCGGAAGCTTCCCATTATCGCCGTTGATATGCCGTCCGGCGTGCACGGAGACAGTGGCCAGGTATTGGGATTTGCGCCCCAGGCGGCTATGACCGTGACCTTTTTTCGGCCCAAGAGCGGCCATCTGCTGTATCCGGGCCGGGGCCTGTGCGGCGAACTGCGGGTGGTGGATATAAGTATTCCCGGCCGGGTGCTGACGGAAATCGCGCCACGGACCTGGATTAACCAACCATCCGTCTGGCTGCCGTCCTGGCCGCCGCTTTCGCCCGTCGGGCACAAATACAGCCGTGGTCATGCGGTGGTGTTAAGCGGCGGGCCGGGTAAAACCGGGGCGGCTCGCCTGGCCGCCGGGGCTGCCCTGCGGGTTGGCGCCGGCCTGGTGACCGTCGCATCACCCATAGCGGCGGTGGCCGAGAATGCCGCGCATTTGACCGCGGTGATGATCGATCCCTGGCGGGACAATGCAGGATTTCGCCGGTTGCTATCGGATCCGCGGCGCAATGCCGTCTGTCTGGGCCCGGGCGCGGGTGTGGGCAAGCGTCTGCGCGACAATATTCTCGCCGCGTTGGATCTGGACAAGGCCGTGGTATTGGACGCTGATGCCGTCACGGCTTTCGCCAAAACCCGCAAGACTTTGTTTCGCGGGCTGCATGGTAATTGCATTTTGACCCCCCATCAGGGCGAGTTTGGCCGGCTGTTCGGTGAGGTGGGTGATAAGCTGCAACGCGTCCGCCAGGCCGCGCGCGATTGCGGCGCCGTGGTTTTGCTAAAGGGACCCGATACGGTCATTGCCGCCCCCGATGGCCGGGCCGTGATAAACGCCAATGCGCCGCCTGAATTGGCCACCGCAGGGTCGGGCGATGTATTGGCTGGTTTCTGCACCGGTTTGCTGGCCCAGGGCGTGCCGGCGTTCGAGGCGGCGGCGGCGGCTTGTTGGCTGCATGGCGCTGCCGCCACACAATTCGGGCCGGGTTTAATCGCCGAAGATCTGCCCCGGACCTTACCCGCTGTATTGACTAATTTGCGTGCGGACGCCACATAGCGGCATATCGAAGACGGCATAATCTGCGCCGGCGCCGTGTTGCTTGAAGAAATTGGTAACACTTTCCATGACATTGTTTGCCTTCAGAGAATTTTTGAGTTTGTGATGCTGTACAGAGAGAGCCTTTTCGATCGCACTTTCGCGCCCCTGCGGCGGGTGCTGTTTGGCGCCTCCGATGCTGATGCACCGGGCCCTGCGTTGAGCGAATCCGGAATCGAAAAGCTAAAACTAAAGATCGAAAACTGCCTGGACCGTCGTGGCGGCGACGTGTCCTCCCGTGCCAAGGCGGCGGATCTGGGGCGTATGTATTTGCATTTGGGACCGGAAGGCAGGCGACGTTTTCTGTTGTTGCTGGCCAAGGATTATGGTGTCGACCGCCCGCGGGTGGATGCGGCCATGACAGCCTTGCAGTCCGTGAAACCCGGTGCGGACAGCAGCCGGGAAGAGCGGAATTTGCGTGCGACCCTGGTTCATCGGCGGGTTGATCTGCTGACACAATTCAATGCCTTGCCCCAGGGGGTCAAATTCCTGGTGGATATGCGGGCCGAGATATTGGCCCTGTTGCGCGAAGAGCCCTCGCTGCAGTCTCTGAACGAGGATTTGCGCGAATTGCTGACCTCGTGGTTTGACATTGGATTTCTTAATTTGCGGGTGATGACCTGGGATGATACGCCCGCCGCGCTGTTGGAAAAACTGATGGCCTACGAGGCCGTGCACGAAATCCGCTCCTGGGATGATTTGAAGAACCGGTTGGATTCCGACCGGCGTTGTTTTGCCTTCTTCCATCCCCGGATGCCGGACGAACCCTTGATATTTGTCGAGGTCGCGTTGGTCAGCGGCATGGCGGATAATGTTCAGGTTCTACTGGACGAGCACGCGCCGGAGGGGGACCCGGGCAAAGCCGATACGGCGATCTTCTACTCCATCTCCAATGCCCAGGCCGGCCTGGCCAAAGTCAGTCTCGGCGATTTTCTAATCAAACGGGTGGTCGACGAGCTGCGCGCGGAATTACCCAATCTGAAGACCTTCGCCACGTTATCGCCGATGCCGGGTTTCCGGACCTGGCTAACGGATCTGTTGTCCAATTCGGACGAGCGGTCCTGGTCGGTCGAGCAGGACGCGGCCTTGATCGAGGCCGCCGGCGTGGACGAGGGGCGGGCGGCCTTGCGTATGCTTTTGGCCCGCGGCGATTGGCATACCGACGAGACGTTGGCGGCGACATTGCGGCCGGTTTTGGAAGCCCTGGCGGCGCGCTATCTGCTGTTGGAAAAGCGCGGCCAGCGGGCCCTTGACCCGGTGCAGAATTTTCACTTGTCCAACGGCGCGCGGTTGGAACGCATCAACTGGCTGGGCGACACCTCCCGGAACGGTCTGGAGGGCGCTGCCGGCTTCATGGTCAACTACCTTTATAATTTGGGCGACATTGAACAAAATCATGAAGCCTATCGCGGCCGGGGTAAGATCACCGCAGCCGCGTCCGTGCGCCGCCTGCTCAAAAAGTAGCTGTTTCAGGTATCAATGGGCAGGTCCAGCTTGCCAGCGAAAAACGCCTTGCCGGTTGCCGGGCCAAGTTAAAGATGTTTTGATATTCGTCTTGATGCAACGTACCTGGATTGGGGCGGGTCATGGGCGCATTTCACGACAAATCATTTCCAGGCGAAAGCAGCGCCTATCGTCGGGCGCGTGACGAATTGTTGGCGGCGGAGTTGGATCTTCGCCGCCAGGTGGAGGCGGTGGCGGCCATGCGCCGCGAACTACCTTTGGGCGGCACGGTAACTCAGGACTATGTCTTCGACGGCGTGGCTGGCCAGACCCGGCTGTCGGCGCTGTTCGCCGATGGCAAGGATAGCCTGGTGGTTTACAATTTCATGTATGCGCCGGATGATGCGGCGCCCTGTCCCATGTGCACCGCCATGCTGGACAGCCTGAACGGCAACGCGCCACATATTCGGCAACAGGTCAATTTGGCGGTTGTCGCAAAAGCACCCGTGGCCACCCTTGAGGCTTTCGCCGCCTCACGGGGCTGGAACCACCTGGCTTTGCTGTCGTCGGGCGGCAACAGCTATAATCAGGACTATTTCGGCGAAAGCGCCGAGGGCAGTCAGCTACCCATGTTGAATGTTTTTCAACGGCATGGTGGCGCCATTCATCATTGCTATTGCACCGAGGCTTTTTTTGCCGCGGCCGAGGCAGGCCAGCACAACCGCCATGTGGATATGTTGTGGCCGTTGTGGAACGTCTTGGATCTGACCAGGTCGGGGCGTGGCGAAAATTGGTTTCCAGCTCTTTCGTACGAGACCAAGACATAAGCCCACGCCCGTCGCATCATCAATCCATGACAACGCCGCCGCCGACGTTGATGGCCGCGCCGGTGATCTCGCGGGCTGCGTCGGAAGCCAGGAAGACCGCCGTGTTGGCGATGTCCTCGGCGCTTTGCAGGCGCTGCAGCGGAATGTTTTCAGCCGCGAAGCGGCCGCCGATATCGGCGGCCTTGACGCCTTCGGTGCGGCTCCGCGCTTCCCAGCCGCGCCAGGCCATACCCACGTCACTGATATAACCGGGACAGATGGCGTTGACCCGGACCCTTGGGGCGAGCTCCACCGCGAGGGCCCGGTTCAGGCCCAGCACCCCGGCCTTGGTGGCGCCGTACACGGATAATTCGGGCCAACCGCGTTTGCCCGCCTGGGACGACATGTTGATCATCACGGCCTCGCCCTCGTCGTACATACTTTGGGCAAAGGCCTGTGCGCACAGGATGACGCCCTTCAGGTTGACCGCCAGCAGCGCGTCGATGCGGTCTTCGGGGATTTCGGTGATCAACCCCCGGCCGCTTAGGCCGGCGTTGTTAACCAGTACATTGACGCTGCCGAGGCGTCGAATAGCCTCCGCCGCCAAGGCGTTGGTTTCAGCCGATTTGGTGACATCGCAGCCGATGGCGGAGACTTCGCCGGCGCCCGCAAGCTCTGCCGCCGTGCGTTCCGCCATCGCCGCATCGATATCGGCGATCACCACCGCGGCCCCTTCGCGCAAATAGGCCGCCGCGATCGCCCGTCCGATCCCGGCCGCGCCCCCGGTCACCACCGCACGCCGTCCCGTTAATCTCCCGCTCATTGCCACCTCCCGCTGTTTTCCTCATTGGTATACGATAGCCTGGTCCGAGAATATGGCGCGAAACAATTCCGTGGTTATGGGAGATATATGGATGAAGAAAAAACGGCTGGGTGCAAGCGACCTAGAGGTGCCGGTCATCGGCCTGGGTTGCATGGTGTTGCCGGGATTTTACGGGCCGGGAAGCGAGGAACAGGCGATTGCCACGTTGCACCGGGCGGCGGAAATCGGTGTCAATTTTCTCGACAGTTCGGACCTTTACGGCGCCGGAGAGAATGAGAAGCTGATCAGCCGCGCCATCGCGGGCCGGCGTGACGATTATATTGTCGCCACCAAGTTAGGCAATGTGCGCACGCCCGAGGGCAAGCCGGGTATCGACGGCCGGCCGGAATACGTCCAACAAGCCTGCGAGGCAAGCCTGAAGCGCCTCGGTATCGAGGTCATTGATCTGTACTACCAGCACCGCGTCGACACCAGCGTGCCGATCGAGGACACGGTCGGCGCCATGGCCCGGCTGATCGAGCAGGGCAAGGTGCGCTACCTTGGCCTATCGGAGGCGGCGGAAGAGACGGTCCGCCGCGCCCATGCGACCCATCCCATTACAGCCCTCCAAACCGAATATTCGCTTTGGTCCCGCGACGTCGAAAACCAAATCCTGCCTTTGACGGTGGAGCTTGGCATTGGTTTCGTCGCCTATTCACCCCTGGGACGCGGCATCTTCGGTGGCGATGTGAGCGGACCGGACAGCCTGTCGGAGGGCGACCGCCGCCGCGGCCATCCGCGTTTTCAGGGGGAAAACCTGGCGCGAAACTTGGAACTGGTCGAACCGGTACGGGAACTGGGGGCGGCCAGGGGTTGTACGCCAGCCCAGATTGCCCTTGCCTGGCTGCTATCTCGCGCAGAGAACGTTTTCGCCATTCCCGGCACCCGGCGCATCGGCCATCTGGAAGCAAACGCCGCCGCCGCCGATATCGTGCTTACACCGGATGAAATTTCCCGGCTCGACGCGGCCATTGCACCGGGCGCGGCGCAAGGCACCCGCTATCCGGCGGCCCAAATGGCGGTTCTCAACCGGTGACCACAAAGCGCATGCCGGCCGGGTGATGGTTCGAACTGTCAGCTGATCTTGGCCTGCTGGATCGCTTGCCAGACCCGTTGGCTGGTTGCCGGCATGTCCAGGTCTTTCACGCCCAGTGGCGCCAGGGCATGCAGAACCGCGTTCATGACGGCCGGCAGCGCGCCGACGGTTCCAGCCTCGCCGGCGCCCTTGGCGCCGAGAGGATTCTGTTTGGTCGGTACCGGATTGCTTTCAACTAGGATCGAACAGGTGGTATCGGCGCGGGGCATGGTGTAATCCATGAAGGAACCACTCAATAATTGACCGCTGTCGGGATCGTAGACCACCTGTTCCATCAACGCCTGACCCAAACCCTGCGCAATGCCGCCGTGTATTTGACCCTTAAGGCCCATTGGGTTGATCACCGTGCCCACGTCGTCGACCACGGCATAGCTGATGACGGCAACCGCGCCGGTTTCCGGATCGATTTCCACTTCACAGACATGGGCGCCGTTGGGAAAAGTATCAGCCTCGGGCGAAAAGGTCGCGGTCTCGAATAAGCCGCCTTCCAGCCCCGGCGGCAGCTTGGCATGCATGAAGGCGGACTTGGCGACATCCTGCAAACTCATGCCCTGGTCGGTGCCGCCTATGGTGAACATACCGTCGGCGAAATCGACATCGCCTACGTCCGCCTCCATAAAATGGGCGGCTATCTTTTTGCCCTTATCGATGATTTTGCCCGCAGCCTGCCAAAGGGCGGAGCCGCCGATAACGGTCGAGCGGGAACCGTTGGTGCCGATGCCAAAGGCGACCCGATCGGTATCGCCATCGATATATTGAATATCGCTGGGGTCGATGCCCAGGCGCTCCGCCGCGATCTGGCGAAAAATTGTTTCATGACCCTGGCCTTGGTTCTTGCTGCCCATCAGGATTGTTGCGCCGCCGGACGGGTTGAAGCGGATTTCGGCAAACTCCAGGCCGGGCGAGGCGGCGCGTTCGATGGCGTTGGCAAAGCCGAGCCCGCGCAACTTGCCGCGCGCCCGGGCGTCCCGCCGGCGGCCTTCGAAGCCGTCGTGGTCGGCCAGCCTCAGCACCTGCTCCATATTCACATCGAACTGGCCGCAATCATAAATGCGGCCGAAGGCATTGCGGTAGGGCATGGCCTCCGTGGGGATGATATTCCGGCGCCGCAGTTCCATGCGGTCCAGATCCAATTCCCCGGCGGCGTCGTCGAGCAGCCGTTCAATGACATACATCGCTTCCGGCCGCCCGGCGCCACGGTAAGGCGCGGTGCCGTTGCTGTTGGACATGACGCAGGCGACATGCACATGGGCGGCTGCGATGTCATAGACCCCGACCAAGGTGGAGACGTTGGCGAAGGTCGCCAGCAGGTTGCGGTCGGAAGATACATAGGCGCCTACATTGGCCAGGGTCCGTACCCGCAGGCCCAAAATACGATTGTCCGCATCCAGCGCCAGTTCCGCCTCGCTGATATTGTCGCGGGCGTGTTCGTCGGCCAGGATGGCTTCTCCGCGCTCGCAGGACCATTTCACCGGACGGCCCAATTTGCGCGATGCCCATAGCAGCAGCCGATGTTCCGGGTACTGCCAACCCTTGGTGCCAAAGCCACCCCCCACATCGCCGGCAATGACACGGATCTTGTTCTCGGGAATTTTGAAGATCTTGTTGGCCAGCGCATTGCGGACCCGATGAGGGTACTGGACGTCGGCGTAAAGGGTATAACGGTCCTCGCCCGGATCATAACTGCCGATGACGCCGCGGGGTTCCATGAAATGGGCATAGACCCGGCTGATCACATAACGCCGGCTGACGATATGCGCCGCCTTGGCAAAGGCTGCCTCGGTTGCAGCCTTGTCGCCGCTCTCGAAGACGTTGGAGATATTGTCCGGACATTCCGCCCAGACCGCGATCTCGCCCTTCGCCGCCTGCGCGGTGTCGGTGACCGAGGGCAGATCGTCGTAGTCAACCATGATCTGTTCCGCCGCATCCTTGGCCTGCATCAGGCTTTCGGCGACCACCAGGGCAAACGGATCGCCCACATGGCGGACCCATCCCAACGCCAGACCGGGATGGGAGCGGGCAAACATGGGCGAGCCGTCGGGGCGTTTGCGTTGCACCGTCGGCGTCATGGTGCCCAGGCCGTCGGCGGCGATGTCCTCGCCGGTATAGACGGCAAGCACGCCGGGCGCCGCCCGCGCCGTCACGGTGTCCAAGGCGATGATCCGGGCATGGGCGTGGGACGAGCGCACGACCACGGCATAGGCCTGGCCGGCCAGGTTGACATCATTAATGAAGCGGCCCTTGCCGGACAGCAAGCGCCGATCCTCGAACCGTTTGACCGGCTGGCCGATACCGAACTTGTTCATGAAACTCCTGTGCCAGGTTGGCGCTGAAGATGCGCTAGGCGGCCTGCTGTTCCGCCGAAGGGACGTCGAACCAGATAAGAATGTTACCGGTGCCGCGGGCATTCTCATATTCCGACATCGGCACGCCCAGCAACCGGCAATTCCCGCCGCCGAGTGCGCCGACCATCTGAAAATAGTGCGAACCCCAACCCTCGTACTTCGCCGCCTGTATTTCGCAATAGCGGTCCAACACCTGGTCATGCCGTCCAGCGCCGAACAAACCGATGACTTCATGATCGAGTTTCATATTCTGATCGCTGAAAATATTCTCGGAACTGAAAAAGTTCGGGTTACGCGGCGTTTCATCTATCCTGGTAAAAGCGTGGCTCAACGCACCGGATGCCAACATGACCACGCGGCAATCGATATCGGCGATGGCCTGGCCGATGATGGCGCCCATCTCCAGATAGTTGCTCAGCGAGCCATTCTGGCAGGCGCTGACTGACATCACCTTTTCCTCATGCCGCAAGTGCGAGAGTATATTCAGGGTGCCATAGTGGTTCGCCATGTGAGGGTCCGTGGCATTGAACGCGGGAAACTCGCGCTGTTTGGCGATATCCTGCACCCGGGCCGCCAGTTCCGGCGCACCCGGGTAGTCGTATGGGACACTGGAGAGGACATGAGGCAATTCATCGGACGTGTAGACACCTTTGTAGTGTTCCTGGCCAGCAACCAGGTTCATCGAGGTGCTGATCCAGTGGGTATCGAATAGGACGAAGGTATCGGCATCCAGCGCGTCAATCTTTTTCCGTATCCGCGCAAAACCAGGAACCAGGTCGGTATCATGTCCATCTCCGAGCCTTAACCGATCAGCCTCCGAGCGCACGATGGCCGGGTGATGCGGGGTGATGGCGGCACCTACGATCTGTCCCATGGACTCCTCCTTTTCCATCGTATTATAACACTGACCAATTCCAACGAGTCCAGTTTCAGCTTTTTGCCGATGGGCCGCCAAACGCCGGCTCCATATATGGCGTCGGCGGCAGTTGCCAGGTACCTGTCGCCGGTGGCCGGACGTCGGCATCCACATGGACATCGATTAGCGCCGGCTTGTCCAAGGCAATGGCATGTTCCAAGGCGCCCTTGAAATCCTCCGACTTGGTGACCGTCACGCCATGCACGCCACAGGCACGGGCAAGGGCGGCGAAGTCGGGATTGTAAGGTTCCTGGTTCTCGCCCTGATAGAAAGCCGTGCCGATTTCCCTGCCGCCGAACATGCCGTATTGGATGTCCCGGATGGCGCCCCAGGCGAAATTGTTCCAGACCACCCAGACACAGGGGATGTTGTATTCGACCGCGGTGCAGAGAACATGCGGGGTCATTGTGAACCCGCCATCACCGCAGATGGCGACGCAGGTTCGGTCTGGCGCCGCCAATTTTGCGCCCAGGATTCCCGAGACGCCGAAACCCATGGCTGAAAAGCCCCAGGCGTTCAACATCGTCTGCGGCTGGCGGGCCTCCCAGAACTGCATGAACCAGTTATGATGGACGCCGGAATCCAGCGAGATGATGGCGTCGTCGGGCAGGACCGCGCGGATATCGGCGACCACCTGTTCGGGCCGCAGGGGCGAGGCGCGAAGCTCGAAATTGGGTGCGACAAAGCGCTCCCATTCCCCGCGCCAGTCCTCGATCTTGGCCAGCCAGGCCTTTCGCGCCGGCACCGCGTCGCCATTCACCTGCGCCGCGCCCAGCATCTGCCGTAGGAAACTGCCGGCATCCGCCGTAATGCCCAGGTCGGGAACATAGTTGCGACCGACTTCATCAACGTCGATATCAACGTGGATAAGCTTGGTGGCGGGAAAGTTCCACGAGTAGCCGGGAAGCCACGAGGACGACGAGCGGTCGTCGAAACGGGCGCCCACGGCAAGCACCAAGTCGGCGTTGCGGCCGGCCTGGTTGGCGGGGAAGGTGCCGTTGCGGCCGATAAATCCAAGCGACAGCGGATGCCCCATGGGAATGCAGCCCATGCCGTTGGGCGAACTGATCACGGGAATGTTCAGGCGTTCGGCCAGTTCGGTCAATTCCGACGCCGCCTCCGCCAGGGTGACGCCGTGGCCGATGAACAGCGCCGGCCGTTCCGCCGCGCCCAGCATGGTCAGGGCCTGCGCTATATCCGCCGGATCGGCGCCCGGCCGCTTGCGCGTCCTGAAGCGCGCCGACGGCTCCAGTGCAACGTCCGCCTCTTCCTGGAAGACGTTGAAGGGAATATCGACCTGGACCGGACCCGGCCGGCCTGAAACCGCAATTTCGATGGCCTGCCGTAGGGCCAGGGGAAGCATATCAACCCGCGTAGGTTGGAAGCTGCGTTTGACCACCGGCTTCAAAACAGAGGGAAAGTCGGCTGCGAAGTGGCGGTTGATTTCCTGAAAAGGCCCACGATTGAACTGCTGGGTGGGTATATTCGCGGTCAGCGCCAGGATGGCGGATGAATCC
The DNA here is from genome assembly GCA_027623205.1 of Pseudomonadota bacterium. Taxonomy (GTDB): domain Bacteria; phylum Pseudomonadota; class Alphaproteobacteria. Next base: position 40,324 of record JAQBYC010000007.1, read on the forward strand.
GCCAGGGCATTGGCCATACCTATGACAATATTGGCGGAGCCGGGCCCGCATGAGGTCAATGTGGCGACCGGTTGGTGCTTGATCCTGAAATAGGCATCCGCCATGTGCGCCGCGGTCTGTTCGTGTCGCGGCGAAATCAGCTTAACATCGTCGCGGACGTTGTACAGCTCATCAAGCAGGCCGACATTGCCATGTCCGCAGATGCCGAACACATAGGGGATTTTTTCCTGCACCAGGAACTGGGCGATCAATTCTCCACCCTTCATGCCACTACTCCCAATTCCAAGTCGTCCAAATTCGTTCGCAGTCTTAACGGTGGCCTAGCCGTCGGAGGCCGGGGCGGTGATAACCAGGAAGACCAGGTCCACCAGCCCGGAATTGGCAATGGCGTGCTCGATACCCGGTGGGATGTGGATGACATCGTGGCGGCGCACGACGGTATTTTTGCCGTCGATTTCCATCAGACCCTCGCCCTCAAGCACGTGGTAGATCTGTTCCTGGACCTTGTGGGTATGCGCGGCGACATGCGCCATGGGCTGGTAGCTGGAGATCCGATAGTCGATCAGCCTGATGTCGGTATCGCCCGGGCCGACCAGCGCCTTTGATAGAGCGCCGCCGAAATGGTCGGGAAATTGTTGCCAGGGCACCGCGGCGATATTGCGGATGCCTGGCTTGCCTTTTTTGTCGCTCATGGGTTCTTCCAGTTTCGATTGTTTTTGGACCGGATATGCGTTCAGCCACCCCGCGCCAGGTGCATGGCTGCAAGATAGCCGAATACCAGCGCAGGTCCCAGGGTGATGCCGGGGCCGGGATAGTTCCCGGCCATGACCGAATTCATATCGTTGCCGCAGGCATATAGTCCAGGGATGGGCTCGCCATCCCGGCCCAGCACTTCGCCGTTGCCCCCGGTTTGGACCCCGGCGGCGGTACCCAGATCTCCCGGATAAAGCGTGACCGCGAAAAAGGGCGGCGTTTGCACCGGCCGCATGCACGGATTGGGTTGAATCGCCGGATCGCCGACATATTTGTGATAGGCGTTGCTGCCCCGGCCAAAGGCCGTGTCTTCGCCACGCACCGCATCGGCGTTATAGGTCGTCACGGTTTCGGCCAGATGGCCGGGATCGACGCCGATTTTTTGCGCCAGTTCCCCTAAGCTCGACGCCTTGACCAGATAGCCGCTGCGCAGGTAGGGGGCCAACCGCAGGGCCATCGGTTTGACCGCACCCAGGCCGTACTGCCAAAGCGACCGTCTGTCGCAGAGCAAATGGGACGGGATCGTCGGACTGTGATTATGGCTGCGGAACATTGCCTGCACGAAATCGTGGTACGAATTGGATTCGTTGGTGAAGCGGCGGCCGTCCTGATTGACCGCCAGCATGCCGGGCTTGCCCCTGTCGGTCACGGTATGAGGATAAACGCCGGTACTGCCATCGGTCCGGGTAAAGCACGATACGGGCGCCCAAAAGGCATTCGAGGCGTTGTCCGAAGGCACGCCAGCGCCCGCGGCCAGGGCCAGCTTCAGGCCGTCGCCGCTGTTGCCTTCCGCCGCGGCCGAATACATGCCGGCTTCCCCGGGCAGATAGCGCGCGCGCAGGTCCGGGCTGTGGGAAAATCCGCCCGCGGCCAGAACCACGCCGCGCCGCGCCTCGATGACCGACGGTCCGGACGGGGTCGCGATCTCGATGCCCACGATCCGGCGGTCCTCTGCAATCAGGCGGTTGGTGACCGTATTGCGCCGGATCGGCACGCCAAGGGCCAAAAGCGATTTCAGCAGCCGCCCGGCCAGGGCGTTGCCCAGCACAAGGTTCGCGCCGCGATGCAACCGGGTTCGATCGACAGCGTAGGATAGGATCAGCCGCGCCACCTTGAGGGCCGAGGCGGGGGAGCGGAAGATCCCCCGGAAATGCGCGATGTCCGGGCGCGCCACCATCATGCCGCCGAACAGGGTGAATTCAGGCAGCGGCGGGCGCAGCAGTTTGAAGCTGTCGCCAAGTTCACGCGCGTCCAGGGCCAACGGCTCCATCACGCGTCCGCCCAATGTGGCGCCGGGTTTGTCCGGGTAATAGTCCGGGTAAAAGGCCAGCGGCACCAGGTGGACATGGCTGTTGCGGTCGAAATAATCGATGGCCCCGGGCGCCTCGGCCAGAAAAATTTGCCGCAGCGCCGCGCAGTCGCCGCCTGTTCCGCCTTGGCCCGCGGTGGCGTCAAGATAGGCCTGTGCGTCTTCTGGCCGATCGGAAAGACCGCTGGCTTCCATCTTGCTGTTGTTCGGCACCCAGACCATGCCACCGGACAGGGCGGTGGTTCCGCCGACATAGTCGGTTTTTTCAATGACCAGGGTTTTCAGCCCCTCGCTGGCGGCGACGACGGCGGCGGCCATGCCGCCCGCGCCGGCGCCCAGCACAATCACATCGTAGGAGTCGGACGCATCCGGTTCGGCGATGCCCACGCAATTACCTCCCTGCGGCCACCGCGTCCGGCAAATCGTGTCACGGGCGCGAAGATCCTGTTGGGATTGAGGAATACAGGGTTTTTTGGCCTAAAACCATAAAACTTCACCGGCCAGTTGCGCCCGCCGTTATGGAAACCGGCGAATACGGCGCGCGGGATCGGATTTTTGCAGCGGTACGCCCAAGCACAATCTGCTGCTGAAATGCGTGGCGCTGTCGCGATAGAGTACTGAAAACGCTTATTGGCCTGTTGCGACACTTGCATTGAGGGCGCGACTACCTATAGCCTTGACCGGCAAGTCGTCGATATCGTCGGCAGGAGGTGACCGGCTGTTGGGGATATCGTACGGCTACGGACGCCACCCCGGGTGGGTGGAGCAATTTTTGATTAAGCGGAGTCGCTCTCGCGGCTTAACTAATTGGTTCGATTGCTCTATTTTTAAGGAGTCTGAGCCTGTTTTAAGGAAACATGCTCTGGCTTGCCCGCCCGGACCCATGACAAACGATAAGAATAATTTCCCGCCGGTTTCAAACGTATGTTCAAAATACAAAAAATGGAGGCAAGGTGATGAAACGAATATTCGAAACTTCCGTGGCAGGGCGCGCGTTTGGCGCAGCGGCGTTATCCGTCGCGCTGCTGTCAGGCGCCAATGGTGCTGGCGCGGCCGAGATCAAAATCGGCGTGCTCTATCCGATCTCGGGCGGCGGCGCCATCTATGGCGGCCCCGCCATGCAGGGCCATGATCTGGCGGTTGACGAAATCAACGCCGCTGGCGGCGTCCTCGGCATGAAGTTCGTGACCGCGGCGCGCGATTCCAAGCTCAATCCAGCGGCCGCCGCCGCCGCCGCCAAGGAGCTGATCACCAAGGAAGGCGTCAACGTCCTGCTCGGCGGTCTGGCTTCGTCGGTTGGTTTGGCGATCTCGGAAGTGGCGCGCCAGGAAGGGGTCATCTATATCGCGACCATTCCCAAGACCATCAAGCTGACCACGACCAAACTTCATCCTTACGTCTTCCGCACCGCCTCGAATACTGATTTCGAGGGCGACGCCATGGCGCAGATCGTCAAGAAGGTGGATGGCAAAAAGCTCTGCGACATCCAACTCGACTATGCCTATGGGCATGATCTGGGCGACGGCATCGCAAAGGCGCTGCCAAAACACGCGCCAAACGCCAACATCGTCATCAAGCTGCGGCCCAAACTGGGCGCCACGGACTTCAATGCCTACATCACCCAGATCATGGGTTCCGGCTGCGATACGGTGGTCAGCGGCCTGTGGGGCAATCACTTCGTCAACTTCGCCAAGCAGGCGGCCCCCTTCGGCTTCTTCGGCAACCACGTCTACATTACGGGTGGCGAGATCGCCAGCCACGAGGTGGCGAGCAAGCTGGCCGGTGACTATCCGGACAACGTCTGGTCCAACACTTACGAACTCTGGTATCACTCGCCGACAGACGCGCACAAAAAGTTCCAGGCGCGTTTGGCCAAAAAGGCCGACACCGAAGCGACGGCCATGTGGCCGGTACTGGCGTACAACGGCGTCATGCTCTACAAGGCCGCCGTCGAAAAAGCCGGATCGACCGATGCCGACAAAGTCAGCAAGGCCCTCGAAGGACTGACCATCGATACCCCGATGGGCAAGCTGACGATGGACGCCAAATCCCATCAGGCCAACACCGGGCAGTTCTGGGGCCCGATGAAGAAGGTGGCCGGCAAGCCCTATCGCGTGATGGACCCGATAACCTTCGTTCCGCCACCTGAATAACCCGCGGCTTGGAAGCCGCGGTAACCCTTAGTCGCGCACGTATCCAGCGGGCTTGGCTCACACCCCTCCGGCCGCCACGGCCGGAGGGGTGTTGCCGCCCATCGAAGGTAAAACCATGAGTATGCTTGCCAACCCGACATTCCTCTTTTACCAGTTCATGAACTCCATTTCGTTGGGGATGAACATATTCATTATTGCCGCCGGTCTCTCCCTCATTCTCGGCGTCCTGCGGGTGATTAATTTCGCGCACGGCGCATTTTTCATGGTTGGCGCTTATGTCTGCTGGTCAACGGTGACCTACCTTGACGGCGCGACAGGCAGTTTCTGGCTCGGCGTGGCTGCCGCGGCCGTGGTTCTGGGCGTGGTTGCCTTTGTCATCGAGCGCGGGCTGCTGCATTACCTTTACGGGCGCGAGCACCTGACGCAGTTGCTTTTCACTTTTGCCATTGTCCTGGTCGTTGGCGACCTTGCCAAGATGATCTGGGGTACGGACCAGTACAACGTGCCTTATCCCCACGGCCTTAGCGGCGCGGTCAATTTCGGCTTTGCCCTCTATCCGGCCTATCCCCTGTTGTTGTGCGCAATCGGCGTCGTGGTCGCGGTCGGCATGTGGCTGGTGCTGTCCAAGACGCGCTGGGGGCGCATTATCCGGGCGGCGACCCAGGACCGCGAAATGCTGTCGGCGTTGGGCATGAATGTGCCCTTGGTTTATACGGGCGTTTTTGTGATCGGCTCTGCCTTGGCCGGTCTTGGCGGCGCCTTGGCCGCGCCCCGGGTGGCGGTATCCCCGGGGATGGATGCAACCATCATCATTGAATGCTTTATCGTCGTTATCATTGGCGGTCTGGGCAGTCTCTGGGGCAGTTTTCTCGGCGCCCTGGCGCTCGGCTTCGTAACCATGTTCGGCACCGTGATCTTTCCCGATTGGGAGTTGGTGCTGGCCTATGTCCTCATGCTGGGGATCCTGCTGTGGCGGCCATGGGGCCTCTTTGGGGTGTCGGAAGAGGAAAGCCACTGATGCAAGGGAAATACAAAGCAACGTTTTGGCTGTCCGTTGTGCTGGTGGCCCTGCTGCTGCTGGTGCCGGCCCTGGGGTCGAAGTACCTGGTCGACCTGACCACCGAGATCATGATCTACGCCTTGTTCGCCCTCAGTCTGAACGTCCTGATCGGATATTCGGGCAACATCTCGTTCGGCCATGCGGCCTATTTCGCCATCGGCGGCTATGCCTGCGCCATCTTCCTCACCACCTATGAATGGCCGCTGATCATCAGCATGCCGGCGGCGATTGTCCTGGCCGGCCTGGCCGCCGCCTTCGTCGGCTATTTCTGCATCAGACTCACGGATATCTACTTCTCCATGTTGACCCTGGCCTTTGGCATGCTGGTCTGGGCCGTGGCGTTCAAGTGGCGCGGCGTCACCGGGGGCGACGACGGCTTCGTCGGCGTCGCCGTGCCGGAATTCATCGGCGACCGTTATGCCTTCTTCTACTTCACGCTGACCGTCGTGGCCCTATCCACGGGACTTTTGTGGCTGATCTGCCATTCGGCCTTTGGCCGTACCCTGGTGGCGGTGCGCGAGAACCGCATGCGGGCCAGCTTCGTCGGCGTTGACACCCGGCGCCTGCGCCTCACAGCCTTTGTCGTCGCCGGCACCTTCGCGGGTATCGCCGGATCGCTGTTCGCGATGTACAACCGCGGGGTCTATGTTGAATCGGCGTTTTGGACGGAATCCGGTCAGGTATTGATCATGACGCTGCTGGGCGGGCTTTATTCCTTCTTCGGCCCGGCGCTGGGTGCGGCCGTGCTCTACACGCTGCAGGTCGGCATCAACCAATATACCGAATATTGGCCCGTCGTCCTGGGCACCATTCTGCTGATCATCATAATGTTTCTGCCAAACGGCCTTGTCGGTCTGGCGCAAAAAATCAGCGCCCAATTCTCGCGTAGGACCTGAGCCATGGAAACAGTGCTGGAGATCAAGCAGGCGTACAAGGCCTTTGACGGCTTTGTCGCCATCAATGACGTCACCATCGACCTGAAGAGGGGCGAAAAGCACGCGATCATCGGGCCCAACGGCGCGGGCAAGACGACGCTTTTCAATCTGATCACGGGGCACCTCAAGGTGGACCGCGGCTCGGTCACCTTCGAAGGCAAGGAGATCACGGGCACGCCGCCGCACCGGATTGTCAAGCTGGGGCTGGCGCGCTCTTTCCAGCGCATCAATATCTACCCGCGCATGACGGTGTTCGAAAATGTTCAGGTCGCCCTGATCGCCCGCGACGGCCGTTCGTTTCATCTTTTCACCCTGGGCCACGCGCTCAATCGGGACGAGAGCGCTGAACTGCTGGCTTTGGTGGGCTTGAGCGCGGAGGCCGAGGAATTGGCGGGCGAGCTCGCCTATGGCAAGCAGAAGCAGCTTGAACTTGCCATCTCGCTGGCCAGCCATCCGAGCGTGCTGTTGCTGGACGAACCGACCGCCGGCATGTCTCCGCCCGAAACCGTCGAGGCCATCAAGTTGATTGAGGAAATCGCCGAGGCGCGCGGCCTCGCGCTGCTTTTTACCGAGCACGACATGGGCGTCGTGTTCGGCATTTCCGACCGTATTTCAGTCCTGCATCACGGCGAGCTGATATTCTCCGGCGCGCCTGACCGCGTGCGCGAGGACCCCGAGGTCCGGCGGGTCTATTTGGGTGAGAGCCATGGCGCTGCTTGAGGTTGACAACATCCGCACGGCCTATGGCCTGAGCAAGGTTCTGTTCGGTATCTCGCTGACGGTCGAGCCCGGCGAGGTGGTGGCGCTGGTGGGCCGCAACGGCGTCGGCAAGACGACGACGATGCGCAGCATCATGGGGCTGGCGCCGCCGCAGCAGGGCAGCGTGCGCTGGATGGACCGGGAAATCACCAGGCTGCCGGTGTATCATGTGGCCAAGTTGGGCATCGGTTATGTTCCGGAAGACCGGCGCATCTTTCCCGAACTGACGGTTTGGGAGAACCTCGATATCGCGCGGCTGCCGCCGATCGGCGGCGCCAAGGGCGATGGCTGGAGCGAGGAGCAGGTGTTCGAACTGTTTCCCGATCTCAAGGATATCCAAAGCCGCAAGGGCGGCGTCCTCAGCGGCGGTCAGCAGCAGATGCTGACCATCGCCCGCAGTCTCATGGGTAATCCCAAACTATTGCTGCTGGACGAGCCGTCGGAGGGCCTGGCGCCGATCATTGTCGAGACCCTGCGCGATAGAATTCACCTGCTCAAGACGGGGGGACTCTCGATCATCCTGGCCGAGCAGAACCTCGAATTCGTGCTGTACCTCAGCGACCGCATCCACATCCTTGAAAAGGGCGCGATCCAGTACACCGGCACACCGGCCGACCTGCGGGCCAATCCGGATATTCAGAGCAAGTACCTGACGCTGTAGGCCGCCGCCTGTCACGGCGGCTGATGGATGGTTTCGTTGGCAAGAGAGTAAAAGTGGGGCGAGTGAGGGGAATTGAACCCCCGACCTCTAGATCCACAATCTAGCGCTCTAACCGACTGAGCTACACCCGCCACGGGCCCGCCAAGGGCCGAACCGCTGATTAACCCGCCCAAGGACCGTCGTCAAGCGGCGGCGGCTAGGAAGCAAAAAAAGCCCGCAAACGGTCCACGGCGCCCTGCAAGACAGCGTCCTTTTTGCAGAAGCAGAAGCGTACCAGATGGTCCACATCCGGCGTCGCATACAGCGCCGAGACGGGCAGCACGGTGACGCCGGCCTCGATCGTGACATGCCGGCAGAAATCCACGTCCGTGCCGTCAAAGCCCAGGGGCCGGTAATCCGCATTCATGAAATAGGTCGCGCCGCAAGGCATGACATCGAAGCCGATCCCGGTCAGGGCTGTTTGCAATAGATCCCGCTTGCGCTGCAAATCCACGGCCAGATTGGTGTACCAGGCCTGTTCGTGGTCCAGGCCATGGGCCACGGCGCGTTGCAGGTTCGATGCGGTGGTGAAAACCAGGAACTGGTGCGCCTTGGCGATCAGGCTCAACAGCCGCGGCGCCGCCGTGAGAAACCCCACCTTCCACGACGTCATGGAAAAGGTCTTGCCGGCGGAACCGATCCTGATGGCGCGCTCCGCCATGCCGGGCAGGGTGATCAGGGGGATATGCTTGACGCCATCGAATATCAGATGCTCGTAAACCTCGTCACAAATGGCATAGGTGTCGTACTTCTGGACCAGTTCGGCGATATAGCCCAGTTCGCCGTGATCGAATACCTTGCCCGTGGGGTTCATGGGCGTGTTCATCAGGATCAACTTGGTGCGCGGGGAAAACGCCGCCGCCAGTTCTTCCCGCGGCAGTGCCCAGCGGGGCGGTTGCAGGCGGACGAATTTCACCTCCGCCCCGGCCCGGCGCAGCATGGGCACATAGCTGTCGTAGAGCGGTTCGAACACCACCGCCTCGTCGCCCGGTTCGATCAGCGCCAGGATGGAGGCGGCCAGGGCCTCGGTGGCGCCCGTGGTCACCATCACCTGCGTCCGCCAATCCACGTCGAGGCCGTGGAAGCGCTTGTTATGGGCGGCGATGGCCTGGCGCAGTTCGGGGATGCCCAGCATGGGCGGGTATTGGTTGGAGCCCTCCCGCGTGGCCGTATCCAGCATCGCCTTGATGCTGTCGGGGCCGTCTTCGTCAGGAAAGCCCTGGCCCAGATTGATGGTCTGATGCTCGATGGCCAGACGGGTCATGACCTCGAACACCGTGGTGCCGAAGCTGGCGAGAATACTATTGGCTGGCTTCATGGCGTGGCCCTTTCCTGCACCTGACCGGGAGGAATGTGTCTGGTCACGGGCGCAAAGGCAAGGCACATTGGCGGCGGAGGAGACTTTCATATGAACGAAGACGATATCGTCCCGCTGTTGGACGGCGTACGCCGTCTGGTGAATGAAAAGCTGATCCCGGCGGAGGCGCGGATCGACCGCGAGCACCGTATTCCCGACGACCTGCTGGGCCTGATGCGGGAGATGGGTTTATTCGCCTATGCCATCCCCGCCGAGCATGGCGGTCTGGGGTTGAGCAAATGGGCCGAGGTGCGGCTGATATTTGAATTCTGCCGCGCCGCGCCCGCCTACCGCTCCTACGTCGGTACGACCAACGGGGTGGGCGGCAAAAGCATCGTGCTCGACGGGACGGATGCGCAAAAACGGCGGTATTTGCCGTCCATCGCCGCCGGTGACTTGATCGTCAGCTTTTGCCTGACGGAACCGGGCAGCGGTTCCGATGCGAAAAGCCTGTCAACCACGGCCCGGCGGGATGGCGCGGGTTATGTTCTGAATGGCAGCAAACGCTTTATCTCCAACGCGCCCATCGCCGGTCTGTTCACGGTCATGGCGCGAACCAACCCGGAGGACAAAAGCGCGGCCGGCGTTTCGGCTTTTTTGGTGGAGGCGGGCACCCCCGGCCTGCGGGTGGATCCGCCGTTGGAGAAAATGGGCCAGCTGGGCGCGCCGACGGCGGATGTGACGTTCGATGATTGCCGGGTGCCGGGCGAAGCCCTGTTGGGCGGGACCGAGGGCCTGGGCTTCATCACGGCGATGAAAGTGCTGGATGATGCCCGTATCCACATGGGCGCGGTCTGTGTCGGCTTGTCCAGCCGTCTGCTGGAGGAAATGACCGCCCATGCCATGGAACGCCGGCAATTCGGCAAGCCCATCGCCGAGTTTCAACTGATTCAAGGCATGATCGCGGACAGCGAGGCGGAATACCTGGCGGCCCGGGCCATGGTGGAGCAGACCGCCCGGCAGATGGATGCGGGCGAAAACGTGACCAAGGCCGCCGCCGCCTGCAAATACTTCGCCTCCGAAACCGTCTGGCGCATCGCCGACCGGGCGGTGCAGGTGCACGGCGGCTATGGCTATATGCGGGAAACGGCGGTGGAGCGGCTATTTCGCGACGCCCGTCTGCTGCGCATATTCGAAGGCACCTCGCAGATTATGCAATTGGTCATCGCCCGCGAAGCCATGAAGGAATACAAAGCAACCCGCTGACAACAAATTGTTGTCATCTGGGGCTTGGTGCCGCGGCGCAGTCATGGCATAACCCGCTCATGCAATTCGCCAATCGAATGTCACAACTGGGCACGGAGACCGCATTCGAGGTCCTGGCCCGAGCCAACGCGCTGGCCGCACAGGGCCGCGACATCATCAACCTTGGCATCGGTCAACCCGATTTCCAGACGCCGGCGAATATTGTCGAGGCCGGCCGCAAGGCCCTGGCCGACGGCCATCACGGCTATACCCCCGCGAACGGCATACCGGAATTGCGCCAGGCGGTGGCGGACGATATTCAGAAGTATCGCGGTGTTGCCGTCGATCCCGATCATGTGGTGATCCAGCCGGGCGGCAAGCCGACAATGTTTTACGCCTGCCTGATGTTCGGCGAGCCGGGGGCGGAGATCATGTATCCGAACCCCGGTTTTCCCATTTATGAATCGGCGATCCGCTTTTCCGGCGCAACCCCCGTGCCCATTGCCCTGCACGAGGCCACGGGCTTTTCCTTCTCGGCCGACGAGGTGCTGGAAAAAATTAACGAACGGACCCGCCTGATCATCATCAACTCGCCTGCCAATCCCACCGGCGGCGTGGTGCAGGGGGCGGAGTTGGACAAGCTTGTGGCCGGCCTGGAACGCCATCCGGAAGTGGTTGTCCTGTCCGACGAGATCTACAGCCGCATGGTCTACGACAACCAGCCCCATATCAGCCTGCTGAGCTATCCCTCAATCAGGGATCGCCTGATCCTGTTGGATGGCTGGTCCAAAACCTATGCCATGACGGGCTGGCGCCTGGGCTATGCCGTCTGGCCCAAGGCCTGCGCCGAGCAGGCCACGCGACTGTGCGTCAACGACCATTCCTGCGTCAATGCGGCGACCCAGTGGGCCGGGGTCGAGGCCCTGCGCGGCCCCCAGGACGCGGCGGAGGAGATGGTCAAGGCGTTTGATCAGCGGCGCACGGTCATTGTGGATGAGTTGAATGCGATCCCCGGATTCCGCTGTGTCCGGCCCGGCGGCGCCTTTTATGCCTTTCCCAATATCGAGGGCACGGGCATGACCAGCCAGGTATTGCAGGAAAAGATGCTGAACGAAGCGGGCGTCGCGGTTATTTCCGGCACCTCGTTCGGGGCCCATGGGGAAGGCTATTTACGCTTTTCCTATGCCAATTCCACCGAGAATATTCGGGCTGCCATGACCCGAATTCGTGAATTATTGGCGGCCTCGTAATCTTTCAAATGCGCGATTTGTGGGCAATGTGATAAAAAAATAGGCAAACGCCGTAGCGGGTGATGGTGCTCATGGAAATATCTTTTAATATCAACGACTTAAAAAACATCCAAGTTGGCATGATTTATGCTAAATAATCATTATCCAGTGCTGAAACGGCCCGGCTTTGTGACGGCGATCAAAAAAGGTTTGCGACCATGAAAAAAATTGAAGCGATTATCAAACCTTTCAAGCTGGATGAAGTGAAGGACGCTTTGCACGAAATTGGCCTGCAAGGCATCACCGTGATCGAGGCCAAGGGTTTTGGGCGGCAGAAGGGACACACCGAGCTTTACCGGGGCGCGGAATATGTGGTGGATTTTTTGCCCAAGGTGAAGTTGGAAGTGGTATTGGAAGACGATTTGGTTGAGCGCGCCGTAGAGGCGATCCAGACAGCGGCGCACACGGGCCGTATTGGTGATGGCAAGATATTCATCACCACCGTCGAACAGGCCATCCGTATTCGCACCGGCGAGACCGGCAACGACGCCATCTAGGCCGACCTTATCCACGCCGCCCCACATCCGGGGCGTTTAGAGACCAACCAGCAGAAAATTCAGCAATAAGTAATCGAGGACACAGGAAGGAACCGAAAGCCATGTCCACTGCCGAGAGCGTTCTGAAGAGAATTCAGGATGAAGAAATTCCATTCGTCGACTTCCGCTTCACCGATCCCCGGGGCAAATGGCAGCATCTTGCCATGGACTCGCATTTTGTGAATGCGGATCTATTTGCCGACGGCGTCATGTTCGACGGCTCGTCCATTGCGGGCTGGAAAGCGATCAACGATTCCGATATGGCGTTGATGCCGGATCCGAACACGGCGGTGATGGACCCCTTCCTGGCGCAGCCCACTCTGGTGCTGTTCTGCGATGTGGTCGAACCTTCGACCCATGAAGCCTATGGCCGGGATCCCCGTTCCACGGCGCTGCGGGCGGAGGCCTATCTGCAAAGCTCGGGCGTGGGCGATACGGCCTATTTCGGACCTGAGGCCGAGTTCTTCGTTTTTGACGACGTGCGTTTCAAGGTCTCGCAGAACGAGATGTTCTATGCCATCGATGAAGGCGAGGGGCCGTACAATTCCGGCAGCGAACTCGAGGGCGGCAACATTGGCCATCGCCCGGCAACCAAGGGTGGCTACTTTCCCGTGCCGCCGGTGGACTCGGCGGCCGATCTGCGCAGCGAGATGCTGACGGTGATGCGCGAAATGGGTCTTGATACCGAAAAACACCATCATGAAGTTGCCCCCAGCCAGCATGAATTGGGCATGAAGTTCGCCCCCCTGACAACCTGTGCGGACCAGATGCAGATCTACAAATATGTGGTCCACAACGTTGCCCATTCCTATGGCAAGACGGCGACCTTCATGCCCAAGCCGGTGATCGGAGACAATGGTTCCGGCATGCATGTGCACCAATCGATCTGGAAGGACGGCAAGCCGCTGTTCGCGGGTTCAGGCTATGCGGATTTGTCCGAGACCTGCCTGTACTACATCGGCGGCATCATGAAGCACGCCAAGGCGATCAATGCCTTCACCAACCCGCTTACCAACAGTTACAAGCGGTTGATCCCCGGCTTCGAGGCGCCGGTGTTGCTGGCTTATTCGGCCCGTAACCGCTCCGCCTCCTGCCGCATACCGTTCTCGCCCAGCCCCAATGGCAAGCGCGTGGAAATCCGCTTCCCCGATCCGGGCGCCAATCCCTATTTGGCCTTCGCGGCCATGTTGATGGCGGGCCTGGACGGGATCGAGAACAAGATCCACCCCGGCGATCCCATGGACAAGGATCTCTATGACCTGCCGCCCGAGGAGCTGGCCGATGTTCCGACCGTCTGTGGTTCGTTGCGCGAAGCGCTGGAGAACCTGGACGCCAACCGCGATTTCCTGAAGAAAGGCGGTGTCTTCACGGACGATCAAATCGACGCCTATATCGAACTGAAGTGGCAGGAGGTCTATACCCTCGAACACACGCCGCATCCGGTTGAGTTCGATATGTACTACAGCGTCTGAGGCGCCTTCCGCATCAGGCATTGCTCGTATCTAGAGCGATTTCCAATTAATCGGAGTCGCTATCGCGACTTTAAGTAATTGGTTCAATTGCTCTATTCTTAAAGAGTCCGGGCATGTTTCGAAGAAACATGCTCCAGGGCCGCCCTTCGGGGCGGCCCTTTGCGTTTCCGCTGGCGGCCGCTTCTGCTAGTCTGTCGGGAACAACTGCGAATTTTCAGAAAGCTGGGAGAGGGAGGGGCCTGTCATGTCGAGTTCTCGAGGCGCCGCGCGGGCTTTGCGCGGGCTGCTTGCCGCCGACGAAATTGTCATCGCGCCGGGCTGTTTCAATGCCATGGGCGCGCGGATCATCGAACGGACCGGATTTTCCACCGTTTATATTTCCGGCTATGGCGTATCGGTCAGCCATATTGGCCGGCCCGACGTGGGTCTGACGACCCTGACGGAGGTGACGGATGTTGCCTCCAAGATCGCCAGCGCCGTCCGAGTGCCGGTCATTTGCGATGCCGATACCGGCTATGGCAACGCCATCAACGTCATGCGCACGGTGGAGGAGTTCATCAAGTCCGGCGTGGCGGGGATCCATCTGGAAGACCAGATCGCGCCAAAACGCTGTGGCCATGTCGCCGGCAAGCAAGTGATCTCCTTGGCGGAAGCCGCCGGCAAGATCCGGGCGGCGGCGCGGGTGCGGGACGAAATTGACCCTGATTTTGTGTTGATCGCGCGCTGCGATGCCCGCGGCGTGGCCGGCGGCAGCCTGGCGGATACGATCAATCGCCTGCAGGCCTACCGCGAGGCGGGCGCCGATATGGCCTTTCCCGAAGGCCTGCTGTCCGGGGAGGAAATCCAGCAGGTTTGCGAGGCGGTGCCGGGCGCCATTTTGTATAATCGCACCGGCGTTTCGCCCAATCTTTCGTCGGCGGATCTGCAAAAGCTTGGTATCGATATGGTCATCAACCCTGGCGGCGGCATGCGGGCCGCGGCCCATGCCATGTGGGACTATTACAGCGCCTTCGCGGCAGAGGATCATGCCCTGGAGGACCGCTTGAAAGTGGCGAACAAGGCGCATCCTTTGGCGGATTTTCATGGTTTTGCCGGGTTTCCCGAAATCCGCGAAATGGAAACCGAATTCTTGCCCGAGGAAGAGGCCGCCAAGTATGATGGCGCCGTCGGGTTTCAGCCCTGAACGCGTAAATTTTGCATGATTGGAGATCTAAGCCATGGAAACCTCGGACAAGAGCGCCCGGCAATTATACGAAGAGATCAAGGCCAACCCGACCCGGCCGCGCTTTGGCTTTGGCCGCAAGGCGGCGGTGATCAATATCGATCTGCAGAAGGCCTACACGAACGTTGGTGAATTCGCCACGGCCTATGAGGCCGATCCCAAGCAGATGGACTTTGTCAATGAAATCTCGGATCTGGCGCGCGCCAAGAACCTGCCGGTGGTCTGGACCTATGTCGCCTATATGGACTCGGGCGAGGATTGCGGCATTTGGGGCACGCGCACGGATACGCCGGATTCCCTGCAGAATATCAAGGTCGGCTCCCGCCGTTCGGAATTCGATGACCGCCTGCATGTGGACCCTGTCAAGGACGTTATCATCAATAAGCGCATGGCTTCGGCCTTCCACGAAACCAATTTGCCGTCGGTCTTGAATTTCCATGGCATTGATACGGTGATCGTCACGGGCGGCTCTACATCCGGTTGCGTCCGGGCTACGGTGGTCGATAGCCTGTCGCGCAGTTTCCGCACCATCGTGGCGGAGGAATGCGTGGCCGATAAGCATGAAAGCCCGCATTTCGCCAACCTGTATGACATGGCCATCAAGTATGCCGATGTGGTGCCGGCGGGAGAGGTCATCGAATATCTGGAAAACTATCAGATGCTGAACGATTAGGGGGAAGACGAGATGCTGCGGGAGCCCGAGCTGTATGATTATTCGCCCATGGCGGATCGGCCGAAAATAACCTGGCCCAACGATGCCAGGGTAGCCTTTTGGGTGGCGCCGAATATCGAATTTTACGAGCTGGACCCACCGCTTAATCCGGGGCGCCGGGCCTGGACCAAGCCGCACCCGGATGTGGTGCCCTATTCCCACCGGGACTACGGCAACCGGGCCGGTTTCTGGCGCATGCTGGAGGCCATGGCGAAATACGGCGTGCGCGGCAGTGTTTCCCTGAACGTCGCGCTTTGTCAGCACCACCCGGAAATCATCGCCGCCTGCAACGAGCTGGATTGGGAGTTCTTCTCCCATGGTGTCTATAACACCCGCTATACCTACACCATGTCCGAGGCCCAGGAACGGGCCATGATGGAGGACGTTATCGCCACCATCAAGGACAGCACCGGGCAGGATGTGGCCGGCTGGCTGGCGCCCGCCCTCTCCTATACCACCAACACCATGGAGCTGCTGGCGGAATACGGCGTCAAATATACCTGCGATCTGTTCCACGACGATCAACCCCAGCCGGTGAACACCAAAAGCGGCCCCTTGATCTCGGTGCCCTACTCCCTGGAAATGAACGACACCGTGGTGCTTTCCATGATGGGCAAGAGCAGCCGCCACTATAGTGATATCCTGAAGGCGAATTTCGATCAGCTGTATGAAGAAGGCGCCGAGAGCGGCCAGGTCATGTGCATCCCCCTGCATCCGTTTCTGATCGGCCAGCCCCACCGCATCGGAAATTTTGCGGAAGTATTGGAATATATCACCGGTCACGACAAAGTTTGGGTCACCACCGGGCGCGAGATCGCCGAACATTATTATGAACACCACTACGACAATGTGGTCGCCAGCCTGGCCGCCAAGAGGAAGGGTTGAGTATGACCTTGTCCGATGACTATCTGAAATACTCCAAGCGTGGCCATGGCATGGATCACGGCCGCTATACCTGGTCACAACTGCACGACCGCCCGGCCGTCGTCTGGCCCAACGGCGCCCGCGTGGCCCTGTGGGTGGTGACCCAGTTGCAATGGTTTCCCCTGGATATGAAACCAGCGATCCCCGTGCCGGCAGGGATGGCGCGGCCCTATCCCGACTATTGGAACTATACCCTGCGCGACTATGGCAACCGCATCGGTGTGTTCCGCATCTTCAAGGTGCTGGATAAACTGGGCATCAGATCTTCGGTCGCCATCAATTCGGCCCTGGCGGCGCGCTACCCCTATCTGGTGGCGCAGGTAAACGCGCGGGATTGGGAACTGATCGCCAACGGCCTGGACATGGGCCACCCGCACCATGGCGAGATGGATCGGGACGAGGAAGCCGTACTTGTCAAAGGCGTGCTGAAAAGCTTGCGAGAGCTATCGGGCCAGAAAGTACGCGGCTGGCTCTCACCCATTCGCTCGGAATCCATGAATACGCCGGACCTGGTTGCGGCGGAGGGTATCGAATACCTATGCGACTGGGCCAACGACGATATGCCCTATGCCTTTGAAACCGGCTCGGGCACTATTCACAACATGCCCCACGCCATGGAACTGGACGATCAGCAAATCCTGATCTCCCTGCGCCATACGGAGCAGGAGTATGTGGATCAGCTCAAGGATCAGTTCGATTGCCTGTATGCCGAGTCCGCCAGCCAGGGCGGCCGTGTCATGGCCATCAGCCTGAACCCGTGGGTGACAGGCCAGGCCTACCGCATCAAGGCCCTGGAAAAGGCCCTGTCCTACATCGCCTCCCACGACGGCGTCTGGTCCGCCACGGGTGGCGAAATTCTTGACGCCTTTACGGCCCAGAAATGAGGCCAAGCCGGAAAAGAAAAAAGGAAGTGGCAGGGCCAAATATGACGCCCCCGCCGTCACGGCCGCGAGGGGGGAAAATCCGTCGCATGGAAACCGCTCATGCAAACGTTTGGCCGGTTCTTGAGCCCGCCAATTGACAAACGTCAATGCAGAAATTCCATCTGAACGCTACTTATCCGGATCCTGTACATTCACTCTGATTGATGAGGAGTAAGCATCATGGTCGAATCTAGCGCGCAACCGCTTTCCTCCCTGTGGCCACACATCGCTGACCCGATGCGCCGGTTTGGCGCCAAAGTCGCCGACTATTTCAGTCCAGCGTCCGATGCGGCGGCAACGGATGATGCCTATATCGTCGAGGTCGAACTGCCCGGCGTCAAGGAAGAGGACATCAATATTGAGCAGCACGGCAATATGCTGATCGTCAAGGGGGATAAACATTCATCTCGCGAGGAAGAGAGTAAGAATTATTACTTTTCCGAGCGGACCTATGGCGCCTTTCAACGAACCTTTAGATTGCCTGCCGACGTTGAAGAGGGCGGCATTAAGGCCTCGGCGAAGGACGGCGTGCTAACCCTGTATCTGCCAAAGCGCAAGGAAGCGAAAGCGACGAAACGCACGATCCAGATCCAGAAGACGTAAACTTGTGCCGGGGGGACTTCGCCTCCTTCTTCCCAACGCGGCAGTTGTGCTTCGTTTGCGGCCAAGAGCAATTTTCAATCACTTAAGTCGCGTGCGCGACTCCAATTAGTTGAAAATTGCCCTAACGTGCTGGAATGGCAAAGGATTGGAAAATGATAAAGACCATACTTGTCGCAACCGATGGCTCGGACCATGCCGAAAAGGCATTGACGCTGGCGAGCGATCTTGGGGCGAAATACCGGGCCCGGCTGGTCCTTGTGCATGTGCTGCTGTCCAATGCGCGGTCCGATACGTTGCGGGCCTTGGCCAATCGCCGAAATTTGTCCAAAAGACTGCGCGACCTGCTGGCAAATTACGAGGCGGACTTTCTCAGGGAGTTCGCCGCCGTCGGCGCCGAGGGCGGCTTTGTCCCGATCCCGCCGCCACGGGAACTGGTCGAGGCGATCGGCCAGCAGATAATGGACCGGGCCGAAAAGATCGCAGCCAAGGCGGGTATCAAGAAAATAGATACGGTTATGGTCCACGGCGATCCAGCGGAGGTGATCCTCGATCTGGCGGCAAACAACAAGGCGGACATGATCGTACTGGGCAGCCGGGGCTTGAGTGATTTCAAGGGGCTGTTTCTGGGCAGCACTTCCCATAAGGTCTGCGCCCAGGCTGATTGTACCTGCCTTACGGTGAAATAAGTTCGACCCTGTCGCTATGCCGTCGCTAGATCGATCAGAGTAATATTCCTGGCTACAGGCTGCGAATTTCGCTGCCTGGATGGAACGCACCGTATGGCGGTGGCCTACAGCCCCGGCTTGCAGGCGTGTTGAGATACGGCTGGTAAACCCGACTTTCTCATCTGCGTCTATTTCGAAAGATAAATGCCATGGACACTGAATTGGCGGAACTGGTCGCGCGCATTCGCGTCCTGGAGGAAGAGGTGGAAAAAAAGCTCGAAGAACGTCGAGCTTCATTTCAATACAGCATTGATCACCACCGCATCGTATTCGAGGAAAGCGTTCGCCAACAACATCGGCGTCTCAAAGTCGGACTGTTATCTTTCCTGCGCCACTCGCCGGCGCTCTACATCCTATCCGCGCCTGCGGTTTATGCCTTGATCCTGCCAATTGTCTTGTTGGACCTTTGTGTCTCTATTTTTCAGATCATCTGTTTCCCATTATGGGGCGTGCCGAAGGCGTCCCGTTCCGATTACGTCGTCATAGACCGGCATTATCTGGCCTATCTGAATGGCGTACAAAAATTGAACTGCATCTATTGCAGTTATGCAAATGGCGTCATTGCCTTCACGACCGAGATTGCCGGCCGGACCGAACATTTCTGGTGCCCGATAAAACACGCGCGCAAAGTGCACAATCCGCACCGCTATTACGAAGGTTTTCTCGATTACGGCGACGGCGTCGATTATGAAGAGAAACTGAGAAAGCAGCGCCAGGATATTGTCAGAAAAAAGTGAGATTCAGAGAAAATTTCAATCAATTGGAGTCGCTAAGGCGACTTAGTAATTGGTTCAATTTCTCTATTCTTAAAGAGTCTGATCATGTGTTGAGAAAACAGGCTCCAGGACTACAGATATCAGGCTTCGCTCAATCGCAGGACCTCAGGACGGCCTGCCATGAAGGGACCCATGCGGGCGCCAATGGTTTTAAAATGTTCCGATGCGCGGTGGGCTTCCGTGGCCGCTTCGTTCTCGTAACGCTCGATGAAAACGAAAGTCAGGGGATCATCCCCCTTGTAGATCTGGTAGAATTGGCAGCCCGGCTCGTTGGCATTGACGGCGGCAACCAGTTCCTTGGCGACGGCGAGAAAATCCGCTTCCGCGCCTTCCCTGACCTTAAGGGTGGCAATGGTGGCTAGCATGATGGCGTCCTCCTGCGTTCATTTCAATTTGAAATATCAGCCTGCTTTTATGGCGGCCCGCGCTTCCGGGGCAAAGGCCCGCAGCGCCTGCACCAATAGGTCCATGATTTCATCAATCTGATCCTCGGTGACGATCAGAGGCGGGGAGACCAGGAAATTATCGCCGCGCACGCCGCCCATCATGCGCCGGGAATAGATGATCAGGCCGCGGTCATAGGCCTCCTGGCCGAGGCGCAAATAGGCATTCAACTCGGGCGGTAGGGGCCGGCCCGTGGCGCGGTCCGCGATGACATCAAAGCCCAGCAGCAGGCCGCGTCCGCGCACCTCGCCAATAAACTCGAACTCGTCCAAAAGCGCCTCCAGCCGACCCTTCAAAACGGCGCCCATGCGGGCGGCATTGCCGATCAGATCATTGTCCAGATGTTCGGCCAGGACCGCCCGGCCCACGGCGCAGGCGATGGGGCTGGCGGAATAGGTATGGCCGTGATTGAAGCCGCCCGCGTCCTCTACCGTGCCCACGATCCGGCGCGAGGTCAGGCAGGCGCCCAGGGGGATATAGCCCGACGCCAGGCCCTTGGCCAAGGCGACGAGGTCCGCCGTGACCCCCCAATGTTCCGCCGCCAGATATTTGCCGCTGCGCCCCGCTCCGCTCATCACTTCATCGAAGATCAACAAAACGCCGTATTGATCGCAGATTTCACGGACACGGCGATAATAGACCGCTGGCGCGGTCAAGGCCCCCGTGGCCGCCCCGCCAATAGGTTCCATGATAAAGGCCAGGATGGTTTCCGGCCCCTGGTTTTCGATTTCGGTCGCAAGCGCGTTGGCGTATTCCAGGGCCGCTTCGTCCTCCGTCTGCCCAGGGCGGCGATAACGGCAGAATGGCGCCGGGATCTTGGGATGATTGATCATCATCGGTGCGAACATGGAAAAGCCGCCTGGGTCGCCGGTCAAGGACAGGGCGCCCAAGGTTGTGCCGTGGTAGGAAGGCAGGCGCGAAATAATTTTGTACCGAGTCGCCTGGCCTATGGCGACGGCGTATTGCCGGGCTAATTTGATGCAGGCTTCCACCGCTTCCGAGCCGCCGGAGCCAAAGAAAACCTGGTCGAAGCCATCGGGCGCCACCTGGATGATCTCCTGGGCCAACAATTCCGCCGGTTCGTTGAGGAAGTGGGAGCGAAAGGCATAGCTAACTTTTTCCGCCTGGGCCATCATCGCCTCGCGCACACGAAGGTTGCCGTGGCCGATATTTGCGGTTTGCGGCCCGGAACAGCCATCGATATAGCGTTTTCCACTCTGGTCCCACAGGTAGATGCCTTCGCCACGGTCAACCACGGGCCGTTCCGGCGTCGGCCAGAAAAACATGGCTGATGGTTTGTTGTCGCCTAAAGACGTGGTCATGGCATTGCTCCGCTCGGCATATTTTGGTGCAGTAGGCAAAGTAGTTTAGACAGACTGTGACGCGAGGGCCACTGCTGTTCTATGATGGGCGGCATGACGCGGGCATGGGAAAGGATATGTGATGTGGGTAGAGCGTTTGGGCCGGACATTCATGGCGCGGGTCCATGATCTGGATTTGTCGCGACCGTTGGCTGCCGCGGAATTTGCCGCTATCGACGAAGCATGGTTTGCCCACCGGGTCCTCTGTTTTCCCCAGCAGCAATTGACGGAGCCGCAATTGATGACGTTTTCCAGCCATTTCGGACCGTTGGAAAAACATGTTCTGCAGGATTATCATCATGCCATCTATCCGGAAATCCTGATGCTGTCGACGATCGTGGAGGATGGCAAACCCCTTGGCCTAGCGGATGCGGGCAGTTATTGGCACTCGGATGTTTCCTACAAGGCCAAACCGTCGCGGGCCTCTACCCTGTATGGCCTGGAAATACCCGACGACGGCGGCGATACGCTGTTTTGTGACATGGTCGCCGCCTTTGATGCCCTGTTGGAGCAGATGAAGGCGCGCCTGGATGGTCTGCAAGCGGCCCATAATTATCACCACCGCAACCGGGTACTGGTGGACCAGAAGGGAATTCGTCGGGATTTGAGCGCAGCGCAGAAGGCGGAAACTCCGGAAATCCTGCATCCCGTGGTGCGGACCCAGCCCGAGACCGGACTAAAAGCCTTATTTATCAATCCCGGCTTTACCGTGCGCATCGAAGGCATGGCGGAGCCCGAAAGTACCGCCCTGTTGGAAGAGTTGTTTGCCCATTGTTTGCAAGACCGCTTTTGCTTCCGCTACAAATGGAAAAAGGGCGATGTGGTGGCGTGGGACAACGCAGTGACCATGCATTGCGCCACGGTGCTGGATTTGCCCGCAGGTTCGCGCCGGACCATGTGGCGGACCATCATTAGTGGTGATGTGCCGATTTAGAGTGCGGCAAAGGGAGTATCAGCCCTATGCCGGCGGTTAGAAGAATTCAGAATAGCAACGCCTTTAGCGGCGCGCGGATGTGACGGCGCGATTAATTCGTACAGGAGATGAAGATGCAGGAGACCCAGGAGCATATGGAGTTGCGGCGGACGGTTGCCAATATCGTTGAGACCCATATCAATCCGTATGTCGATGAATGGGAAGAGGCCGAGATTATGCCCCTGCACGATCTCTGCAAGATCATGGGGCAGGCGGGCGTCTTGGGCATCTCGAAACCGGCCGACTTTGGCGGCATGGATCTGGATTATTCCTATGAAGTGGTCTTTGCCGAGGAAATGGGCCATGCCAAGGCACAGGGCGTCTCCACCGCCATTGGCGTGCAGAGCAACATGTGCACCCCGGCTCTGGCTCTCCACGGTAGTGATGAGTTGCGTCAGGAATTCCTGGCCCCCGCCATCGCCGGCGATATGATCGGCTGTATTGGCGTCACGGAAGAAGGCTCGGGCTCGGACGTATCCTCGGTGCGCTCGTTTGCCCGCAAGGACGGTGATGATTACGTCATTTCCGGCAACAAGATGTTCATCACCAATTCCATTCAGGCGGATTGGATGTGCATGCTGTGCAATACCGGCGAGGAAAATGGGCCGCATCGCAACAAGACGCTGATCATGGTGCCTATGGATAGCAAGGGTATTTCCAAACAGAAGTTGAAAAAGCTTGGCCTGCACTGCTCCGACACCGGGCATATCCACTTTGACGAGGTGCGGGTGCCCCAGCGCTATCGGATTGGCGAAGAGAACATGGGCTTCATGTATCAGATGGCGCAGTTCCAGGAGGAACGCCTGTATTCCGTTGGCCGCACCATTACCTTCCTAGAGGATGCCCTGGCGGAGACCATTGACTATACCCGCCAGCGCCAGGCCTTTGGCCGGCCAATCCTGGACAATCAGGTGATGCACTACAAGATGGCGGAGATCCAGGCTCAATTGGAGGGGGTCCGCGCGCTGCTCTATCGCGCTACGGATATTTATGTGGCGGGTGGCAACGTCACCAAGCTGGCCTCCATGGCGAAATATTTGATTGGTGTTCTGGCCACCGAAGTCCCGGCCCAGTTGCTGCAATTCTGGGGCGGCCAGGGCTTCATGGCGGAAAACCGTATATCGCGGGTTTACCGCGATATGAAACTTGTCAGCATTGGAGCCGGCGCCAACGAGGTCATGTTGCAAATCATCTCCAAGGAAATGGGTATTCTGCCCCGGCGATGACCACCGTCAATTCGGATTAGGGAACATGGATTTTAACTTTACACCCGAGCAGGAACAGGTTCGCGATACCATTCGCCGTTTCACCGCGGCCGAGATCGCCCCTCTGGTCCGCGAGGCGGACGAGACGGAGACATTTCCCCGCGACCTATTTCCAAAGTGGGCGGCACTGGGTCTGCTGGGCATCCGCTATCCCGAGGCTGACGGCGGTTCCGGCTTTGACAAGGTGACGGACTGCATAATCCGCGAGGAGATGAGTTACGTCTCCCAGGGTTTTGCCTCCGCCTGGTCGGCCCATACCCATCTGGGCATCTGGCCCATATGGAAAACCGGCACCGAGGCGCAAAAGGAGCGGTTCTTCCGCCCCGCCCTGAAGGGCCAAAAAATCGCCGGTTTTGGTTTAAGCGAGCCCGACGGCGGCTCCAACATCCGGGCAATGATAACCAGGGCGGAAAAGGTTGACGGCGGATATGTTCTTAACGGCGCGAAATTGTACATCACCAATTCTCCTATCGCCGATTTTCTGACCGTCGCCGCCCGCACCAGTCCGGATTTGACCCCGGATGCGATCAGTCTTTTCATAGTTGAATTACCGAACCCCGGTTTTGATATTTCGTCCTTGAAGAAGGAAGGTATTCGCGCGTCGGAAACCGGGCTGATCCATATTTCGGATGCCTTTGTGTCCGATGACTGCCTGCTGGGCGGCCGGGAAGGGACCTATCCCGTGATCCTGGAATCTCTGTCGGAAAACCGCGTCGGCGTTTCCGCCAATTGTCTCGGCATGGCGCGGGCGGCCCTGGACACCTCCCTGACCTTTGCCAAGGACCGCGTCGTGGCCGGCAAACCAATCATCGAGTATCAGGCCATCGCCCACAAACTGGCTGACATGGCGGCGGAGATCGAAGCCATCAAATGGCACGTCTATTATGGCGCCTGGCGGGTCGATCAGGGTACCTTGGACGCTGCCACGGCATCTCGGATCAAGCTCATGGCCTCGGAAGCGGCGGTGCGGATCAGTGAAGCGGCCATCCGCATTCATGGCGGCGCCGGTTTGATGCGGGAATACCCGGTTGGCCGCATCCATCGCGACGCCCTGGTTTATGTCATCGGCGAGGGTACTTCGGAAATTCAGCGCAACATCATCGCACGCGATTTGAAGGGTTGAATCTTGAACTCAACGACGTTGGATTGGGAGCTAATGGCGCGATGAATTATGACCATCTGGAATATCGGATCGTCGACCGGGTGGCTGAAATCAGCCTGAACCGACCGCCGGTCAACGCCCTGAACCTAGACCTGGTGAACGAGATCATCGCGGCCCTTTGCCGGGCGCGGGACGACGATGACGTCCGCGCCGTGATTGTCGCATCCGCCCTGGACCGGGTGTTTTGCGCCGGCCTCGATCTGGCGGTGGTCAAGGGCGTGGATGGCGAAGGCATGCGCCGGTTTTTGGAACGTCTGTATTTTGAATTGAACGATGTGCAGTACAGCCTGGGCAAACCCAGCATCGCCGCCGTTCGGGGCGCGGCCCGCGCAGGTGGCATGACAGTGGCGGTATCCTGCAACATGATCATTGCCGGGCAGGGAGCGACCTTTGGCTATCCCGAGATTAACGTCGGCTTGATCCCGGCCCTGCACTACGTGCATCTGCCGCGTGTAGCCGGGCGGCACCGCGCTTTTGAATATTTGTTCACCGGCGATGATTTCGGGGCCGGCGTGGCGCAGGATCTTGGAATCGTTAATCATGTGGTGCCGGATGGCCAGGTCATGGACAAGGCCCGGGACATCGCCAGGAAACTGGCGGAAAAATCACCCACGGTCATGAAATTGGGCCGAGATGCCTATATGCGCGCCAATGATTTGGATTACCGCCGGGGTATCGAGAATGTAGCGGAGACCATGCGCAACGTCGTGGTCACGGAAGCCTCGCAGGAAGGTTTGGCGGCATTCATCGAAAAACGCCCACCGAAATGGTGAGACGCAAGAGAACATTTGATCCAAATGTGCTGATAATTTTCAGAATAGATTATTTGAACCGGTTACTTAAGTCGCGCTCGCGACCCTGATTATTTGAAAATGGTCTAGACTTAGGAGAAATCCAAGGTGGTGAGCAGGCCTGGATCGTTCCAGCCGGGTTGCCGATCCTGCTGTATCACCTGATGGCCGTTGCCTTGCAGGCGTAGCCAAATCCAACGCGGCACTAACTCATTATTGAGATCGTTAAGAACCATATCCGCATAACCTTCCAATGTTTCGCAAGGTTCATGCGCTGCTGCCTGAAAATAAAGCGCCAGGGCGGTGGCGGCGATAATGTCCCGATCAGCGATGTAGCGCAGATCGACGTGAATGGGCGTACCGCCTAACAGGCTGGAAGTAGGTAACTCGCCGGACAGAATGCTGATGCGGTCGCGGTCGGTAGCGGGATTGGCGGCTGTTTGCAGACAAGCCCGGCGCTCGCGTAGGCGTTCTTCTGTAGGGTTCATGCCGGTTTTCCAGAAAATTTGGTGGACTGTTTGCGGATTGTCGTTGCCAACGCATGAACATCCTGGGCGGCATTGGATTGTGGATGGCGGGATAGAAAGGCCGTCTGCCGGCGAATGGCATCGGGAATGTGGTCGTCCCGCCGCACGATCCCCATCAATGGCGGGGTGTAGTTCAAGAAGGTTCGGCAGGCCTTGGCCAGAGCGCCATAGGTGCGCTCTCCCTGGCGCTGGTCGGTGGCCATGTTAATCACCAGGCGCATATCGGCGCTCGGGTTTTCCTGCATGGAAACCTTGATATAGGCGTAGGCGTCGGTCAGGGATGTAGGCTCGTCGGTCGCTACCACCAGGGTCATGCCGCCCTTTGGGGTCAAGGAACGTACAGCGGATTCCAGGCCAGCGCCCAGATCGATAACGACACGGTCGTAACGCTGCGCCAATTGCCACAGTTCGCTTTTCAATTCGCTCAGCCGCTCCCGTCCCATGTCGGCCAATTGGCCCGATCCGGACATGCCAACAATAATATCGAAGCCGCCTTCGGCAAATTTTGTAACAACTTGACTCATGGCAACTTTTCTCGCGACGACGTCACCAAGATCCTGTTCCGCATTCAAGCCCAACTGTACATCGATGTTAGCCAGGCCGAAATCGGCATCAAACAACAAGACCTTTTCATCCTGACGGGCCAGGGAGTGCGCCAAGGTAATGGCCATCCAGGTCTTACCAACGCCACCCTTGCCGGAGGCGATATTAATAACGTTGCGCCCCGCCGTGGCGGAAGCCGGATGCAGGGCGACGCGTTTCTTGGGGCGCGCGGGCATGCTTGGGTTCATGCTTGTTTTGCTCCGGTCTTGGGGTGTTCATGACTTTTTTCGGGATCGCGCAGTAGGACCCGAGCCAAGGACATTGGGTTCAAGGGCGTCAGGCCCTGAGCGATGGAGGGCGAGATCGAGACAACGGTGAAAGCCAAGTTGCCGCCCTGGGCGGCGGATAACACCGCGCCCAGGCGACGGGCCCCATCCAGTTGCGTTGCGATCATGGTGTTACAGCCTAGTCGCGAATATCCCGCCGCCATATCGGCGGCATTCTGGGCGTTGATCCCAGCCGGTAAAACCAACACGGGGTCAACTCTATTTACCGCAATGAAGCGGCTCAGATCGGATATTTCGTCTTCATTGAATGGATTGGTACCAGGAGTATCGACCAGCATCCGGTTGCCTGCGTTGTTTAATATGGCGGCATGAAAATCTTCCGGAGTGGCCGCCGTCAACAGGGGCTGTTGTAGAATATCGGTGTAGGCCGAAAGCTGTGCCGCAGCGCCGGCGCGCACGGTATCTGTGCTAATGATAGACACCGGATTGCCACGCAAGGTGGCCGCGGCGGCTAATTTGACCAGGGTTACCGTCTTACCGGCCCCGGGGGGCCCGATCAGCATAACGGGCCGTTTGAGATCCTCTAGCGAGCGGAATTCGAAGTACCGGTCCAGCCCGGACGCAAGTGCCTCGATGTCGTCGTCCAGCCCCGCCTTGACGCTGGATTTCGCCAGCATTGTGGCCAGTTTTTCGGGCACATCGTGATAGATCAGCGACTGAAATAAATTATCGTCTTCAGCGCAATCCGTAACAGCCCCGGTTTCATCGATAGAACTGGCCCTGGCCTCGTCCGTGACGCCGGCAATGGGGCCATTGCTTTCCGCCGCCGCCGTAACTTGTACGCCACGGCCCCGCTCGCTCTGATGACTGGACACGATGATCGCGTCGTTGCCCAGGGCGGCCCTGATCTGCCGCATGGCCTCGGTCATGGAGGGCGCGGAAAAAGTTCTAAGACGCATGTTTGCCGCTGCCTCTTAGATTTGGGCCAAAGTGCGAATTTTCGCGCTTGGATGTATTTCGTTCTGAGATAGCACTGAAGTGGTCGGGCGCACCCGCTCAATAATTGATCGGACATAGGGCCGAGCCGCCGGCGAAGTCAACAGAACAGGAAGCTCCCCTTGCTGTACCAGTTCGTCAAACACTTCGCGGATGCGGCCGATGAATTCCTGCAATTTCGTCGGCGCCATCGCCAATTGCATCTCATCGCCCTGGCCGGTAATCGCCTCGGCAAAATTCTGCTCCCATTCCGGCGACAAAGGCACGAGTGGGATATAGCCATTCATCGTGGTCGAGGCATGGCTGATTTGGCGGGCCAGTCGGGACCGTACATGCTCGGCGATCTGCACGACATTCTGGGTGAAGCCGACGGCCTCGGCAATGCCTTCCAGTATGGTGGGTAGATCACGGATCGATATTCGCTCTGATAGCAATCGTTGCAGAATTCGTTGCACGGCCGTCACCGATAGCTGAGCGGGAACCACATCCTCGACCAGTTTATGATGTTCGTGCGGCAGATCGTCCAGCAGTCTTTGGGTTGCGGCATAGGACAGCAGGTCCGACATGTTCTCGCGCATAACCTCGGTCAGATGGGTCGTGACGACAGTAGGCGGATCGACGACCGTATAACCTCGGAAACTGGCCTCCTCCCGCAAGGCCTCCTCAACCCACATCGCCGGCAGGCCAAAGGTCGGCTCGGTCGTGGTCTCGCCCTGCAGGTCGATGGAGCCACCCTGGGGATCCATGACAAGCAGCTTGTCGGGACGCAATTCACCCCGGCCCGCTTCGACTTCCTTGATCCGAAGGGCGTAAATGCTGGCCGGCAATTGCATGTTATCCAGGATCCGCACCGATGGCATGATGAAACCCATATCGCCTGCGATTTGCCGGCGCAGGGCCTTGATCTGATCGGTCAGACGGTGGCCGCGCGTATCATTGATCAGGGATAGCAGGCCGTAGCCCAGTTCAATACGCAATTCGTCTATGGCAAGAGCGGTAGAAATCGGCTCTTCCACCGGTTCCGCCGCTTCCATTTCCCTTTGTACGGCATTGGCCGCCCGGTTTTCCACGAGACTGTCCCGCCGCATCAAACGCCAGGTGAGGGCGCCGGTGATGATCGACAGGATCAGGAACGGCAGCAAGGGCAACCCGGGTAGCAGGGACAGGCAGAGCAACAGGAAGCTGACCAGCCCCATGGCCTTGGGATAACCCGACAATTGCGCGAACAGGGCTTTATCCGCCGATCCGACAACGCCAGCCTTTGAAACCAGCAAGCCGGATGCGGTCGAGACGATCAGAGCCGGAATTTGCGAAACTAGACCATCGCCAACCGTCAGCAATGTGTATGATTTAGTGGCAGCGGCAAAGCTCATATCATTTTGCGCCACGCCGACCACGATGCCGCCGATAATGTTGATAAAGGTGATAAGCAAACCGGCGATGGCGTCACCGCGGACAAACTTGGCTGCACCGTCCATGGCCCCGAAAAAGGTGCTTTCATCCTCCAGAGTCCGGCGGCGCAAGCGGGCGTCGTCCTCGTTGATCAGGCCGGCGGAAAGATCCGCATCGATGGCCATTTGCTTGCCTGGCATGGCGTCAAGGCTGAAACGGGCGGCGACCTCGGCGATGCGGCCGGAACCCTTGGTGATGACGATGAAATTGACAATGATCAGGATGGAAAAGACGATCACCCCAATGACGAAATTTCCCCCCATGACGAAGTTGCCGAAGGCTTCGATAACTCGGCCGGCGGCATGGGTGCCTTCATGGCCATTCGCCAGTATCAGCCGGGTCGATGCCAAATTAAGCGATAATCGCAACATCGTCGCGATCAACAACACGGTAGGAAATGACGAAAACTCCAATGGCCGGCTGATAAAAAGGCATGTCATCAGGATCATCACCGCGAAAGTGATGGATAGGGCCAAGGCAACATCCAATAGCCAACTGGGCAAGGGCAGGATCAAGACTACAAGAATAGCGGAAACGCCCAGCGCCAGCGCTATGTCGCCCTGGCGCATGCGCATAAAAATATTCAAGGCAATGGCGCCAATATCGGGGCCGGGCGCGCCGCCGCCGGCGGCGTCTCCGCCAGTGCCGCCCGGCGCGGGCAGGGCCTGGACCCTGGCTTCAGTAGGAGTTTTACTCATTTACTGAAATGCTTCCGGTTGCTCTAGGCGGTGGCGCCGCTGGTTTCGCCCGGTACTGGCACATGCACCCCATCGTCGGTGTATAATTTCAGCTTGTTGCGCAATGTTCGGATCGAGATGCCAAGAATGTTGGCCGCATGGGTGCGGTTACCCAAGCAGTGATAGAGCGTATCGATAATCAAATCCCGTTCCACATCAGCCACCGTGCGTCCAACCAGGCGGGATGTCTGGTCGTTGCCCTTGTGGTTTTCGCCATCCGCCTCATCGACACCGCCGGCGTTCGAGTTTCGATGCCTGCTGATCATGTGGGCGGCCTGGCCGTCGGGCGTCATAATGGCATCCGTGGTGATTTCCGTACCGCTGGCCATCAGGATCGCGCGATGTATCGTATTTTCCAACTCTCGTACGTTGCCCGGCCATGGCAGGGATTCCAGCAGTGCGATCGTCTCGGCCGCCACTGGGCGTCGAGGCATGCCATTGGCGACGGCATACTTTTTCGCGAAATGCTTGGCGAGCAGGATGATATCCGCGGGCCGTTCGTGCAGGGAAGGGACCCGCAGATTGACCACATTCAGGCGAAACAGTAGATCTTCGCGAAAGGTACCGTCTTTGACCGCTTCGACAAGATCGCGGTTAGACGTTGCGATCAGGCGGATATTGATTTTGATCGGTTGACCGCCGCCAATTCGATCAATTTCGCGCTCCTGAATGGCACGCAGCAACTTGGCCTGCAGACGTGGCTCCATCTCGCTAATTTCGTCCAACAGCAGGGTGCCGCCGTCGGCTTCCTCGAACTTGCCTATGCGGCGTGCGATGGCGCCGGTGAAAGCGCCTTTCTCGTGGCCAAACAGCTCCGATTCCAGGAGGTTTTCCGGGATTGCGGCACAGTTGACCGAGATAAACTGACGTTGGGCCCTGCGGCTATTCTCATGTACGTACCGGGCCATCAGCTCCTTGCCGCTGCCGGACTCGCCGGTAATCAGAATGCTGGCTTCACTCTTCGCCACCTGATCGGCCAGGCTGACGACAGACAAAAAGGCCGGATCCTGGAAAATCATTGTTTGATTTTCCTCCGTTACCGCCTCAAGAACAGCCGCGATCAATTCCGGGTCGGGCGGCAGGGGTACATATTCCTTGGCGCCGGCCCGGATCGCATCGGCGGCGGTATCCGGGTCGGTTTCGATGCCGCAGGCGACAACGGGTATGGAAATGCGTTCCCGATCCAGACTTAGAATG
Organism: Pseudomonadota bacterium; assembly: GCA_027623205.1. Classification (GTDB taxonomy): domain Bacteria; phylum Pseudomonadota; class Alphaproteobacteria. Next base: position 71,452 of record JAQBYC010000007.1, read on the forward strand.
AACTCCCTGATGTCCAAATGAACTTCCATCATGGCCATGTCGGCACCACGGCCCGCGCGCAAATGCCCCAAGGCGATTTCGGCTGATCCGGCATGTGCGACCTTGGCGCCCCGTTGCATGGCGATTTGGGTCGCGGCCGCCACCTGGCCGTCAAGGTTGCCGATAATCAATAAACGCATTGTCGAAACTCCAAATCCTGCTCAGTCAAAATATTGAATGCGATGGGTTGGCGGCAGCATGGCATTCAGCAGCATTTCCAACCGTCTCGGATTTTCCTGCCGCCCGATCGACGCCGCGCCGGTCAGATAAACGTTATGTACCAGAGCTTCTCCGTCACTGGCGCGCTCCAGCTTGGTCGCCAATGGGGAAAAAACCATGTTGGAAAGCACGGCGCCGTAGAATGTTGTTAACAAGGCAATTGCCATGGCCGGTCCGATGGTCGTGGGGTCGTCTAAATTTCCCAGCATCTGCACCAATCCGACCAAGGTGCCGATTAGTCCCATGGCTGGGGATACTTCGGCTGCCTTGTTGAAAACATCAGCCGAAGTCTGTTGCCGGTCGGCGGTCGTGTCGACCTCTCGCCGCATGATGCGCTCGACCATTTCGCCTGGCGTGCCGTCCACGACCATCGCCATGGCCTTCACCAGAAATGGTTCGGATTTCAATTTTGGCAGCCGGCCCTGCAGTCCCAGAACGCCGTCGTTACGGGCTTGTTCCGCCAATTCCACGATCCGATAGGCAGCCCGGCTGGGATCGTGGCTGCGGTGGATAATCACTTGGCCTATGGCGCCCACCGCCCGCGCAATGTCGGTCAATGAATACGACGCCAGGGTGACGGCAAAGGTGCCGCCAAAAACAATCAGTAGAGCCGGACCATCGAAAAATGACGTCGGCGAGCCGCCCCAAAAAATGGCGGCAATCACTAGGGCGAAGCCTGACAGTAAACCAATGACCGTGGTGAGCGAAGTTCCGCCGCCTCGGTTTGGGGACGTTGTCTTTGCTTTGGCCATGTCTAGGCCTTATCGCCTTTGATGATTTCCGTCATGGT